>JBEGWB010000151.1:0-21735 GCA_041178065.1 Pseudomonadota bacterium
CTCCGGCGGGCTCGACTCCAGCATTCTTGCCGCGCTGATGACGAAGGTCGCCTCCGAACCAGTGCACAGCTTCTCGGTGGGATTCAGCGAAATGTCCGCCAATGAATTCGAATACGCACGAATGGCGGCAACGGCATCGGGCACCCAGCATCATGAAGTCATCCTGACGCCGGAAAAATTCTTCTCCGCGCTGCCGCACATGGTGTGGCACGAAGACGAGCCGATCGCGTTCACGTCGAGCATTCCGCTGAACGCCGTGTCCAGCCTCGCGGCGAAGCACGTCAAGGTCGTGCTGACCGGCGAAGGCGCCGACGAACTGTTTCTCGGTTACGACTACCGCTACCGCGTCACCGCGTGGAACGCGCGCTTCGGCAAGGCCTATGAAAAAGCCTTCCCCGGCGGCCTGCGCAGAGCGATTGCCAGTGGCGTACACCAGTTGCCGCCGAACCTGCGCCGTTACGCCGAGCGCACGTTCCTCGCGATGGATACCGACCCGAAGAACATGTTCTTTGAGAACTTCTCCGTATTCAGGCAGGACCTGCGGCATTCGCTGCTGCAGCCGGAACTGCTGCGGCCGGAGAGCAGCCCGCATGCCTATGGCCTGCAGCACTATCACGCCGCAGGCGACGAGCCGCTGCAATGCATGAGCCACGCGGACCTGCAGACCTTCCTCGTCGAACTGCTGATGAAGCAGGACCAGATGAGCATGGCCGCGTCGATCGAAAGCCGCGTGCCCTTCCTCGACCATCGACTCGTCGAGCAGGTGTACAGCATCCCGGCACGGGAAAAGCTGCGCGTATGGCAGACGAAGGCACTGCTGCGCGATGCGGTGAAGGATCTCGTGCCGCGCGCAATCCTGGAACGCAAGAAGATGGGTTTCCCGGTGCCAACCAGCCAGTGGCTGCGCGGCCGTTACTGGCCGATGGTCGAGGAATTCGTCCTCGGCGGTCGGGCGCTCGAACGCGGGCATTTCAATCCCTCGGTGGTTACGCGCATTGCGCAGGAACACCGCCAGGGTCATGCCGATCACGGCGAACGCCTGTGGCTGCTGATCAATCTCGAAATGTGGCAGCGCATCTATGTCGACGGCGAAGCGCCCGATGCGATCTACCCGGCGAAGAAGCCGGTGCTACGCGAATTCACCAGCGCGGCCTATCAGCCGGCGCTGGCCGGTTGAGCACGGGATGCGACGAAAAGGAACGCTATAGATGCGCATTTTGTGGGTAAAAGTCGGCGGTCTCTGGCCAGCCAATTCAGGCGGACGCCTGCGCAGTTATCACATCATCAACGAGCTCTCGCGCGAGCACGAGGTATCGGTGGTGACGACGCGGCGTGCGGATGAAGACCCTGCCGTTCTCGTGAAGCAGCTATCCCGCTGCAAGCATGTCGTGCAGGCGCTCTATAGCGCGCCGAAGCACAACAGCCCGGAGTTCGTCACGGCGCTGGTAAAGTCGTGGTTCACGCCGCTGGCGGTGGACCTGTACAAGAACCAGGTGCCGGAGATGAAGACAAGCGTCGCGCGCCTGCTGCAGGAGAATGACTTCGACATCATCATTGCGGACTTCCTGACCGCGCTGCCAAACCTGCCGAAGCAAGCGAGTGTTCCAGTCGTGCTGTTCACGCATAACGTGGAGTACATGATCTGGAAACGCCTGTGCGCGAACGAGACGAATCTCCTCAAGCGCCTCTTGCTGGCCATCGAGTGGCGCAAGATGAAGTGGTACGAAGCCAGTGCCTGCAGGGAAGCCGACGTAACGCTGACAGTGTCCGACACCGACAAAGAGCAGTTCATGGCAATGGCTCCCGACAGCATCGTGCATGCGACTCCCACCGGCGTGGATATCGAATATTTCATGCCGGCAAGCGCGGCTGCCGGGCTTGCCGCGGAACAGCCGCTCGAACTCGTATTCAGCGGTTCGATGGACTGGTTCCCGAACGAAGACGCGATGCTGTGGTTTACCGACAGCATCCTGCCGCTGATCCGCAGGCAAGTGCCCGAGGTGACGCTGACGATCGTTGGCCGCAATCCCTCGCAGCGCATGCGTGAACTGGCGACGCGCGCCATCAAGGTCACTGGCACCGTCGACGACGTGCGCCCTTACGTCCACAGGGCTGCCGTGTACATCGTGCCGCTGCGCGTTGGCGGCGGTACGCGCATCAAGATTTACGAAGCACTCGCCATGGGCAAGGCCGTCGTCTCGACGACTGTCGGCGCCGAAGGCCTGCCGCTGACCCATGACAGGGACATCCTGCTGGCCGACACGCCCGAAGCCTTCGCGCAGCAGGTCGTCAATCTCATCGCGTATCCGGCGACGCGCACCCGGCTCGGCCAGGCGGGCCGCGCGCTCGTCGAAACTGAATATTCCTGGCGCCGCGTGGCACGTGATTTCGAAGGCCTGTGCCGCCGCTCCCGTAAAACCACACCTCAACAAACCCTCGCAGGAGGAAACGAAGCATGAAAAAAATCAGCATATTCGGTCTCGGTTACGTTGGATGCGTCAGCGCCGCGTGCCTGGCGGCAGCCGGCCACGAGGTGATCGGCGTCGAACTGAACCGCGACAAGGTCGGCATGATCAACAAGGGCAAGTCGCCCATCATCGAGCCCGGCCTCGAAGAGCTGATGGCGAAGGTTGTCGACGAAGGCCGCCTGACGGCAACCACGTCCTGCGCCGATGCGATCAACGCGTCCTACCTGGCCTTCATCTGCGTCGGCACGCCGGGCGACGGCAATGGCCAGTTGCAGCTCGATGCGCTGCAGCGCGTAGGCCACGAGATTGGCGAGGCGCTGCGTGGCAGCGGCCGCAGCTTTACGGTCGTCGTGCGCAGCACGGTATTGCCGGGCACGATACGCAACATCATCACCCCAGCCATCCTCGCCGGCGCCGGTGAAGAGTTCCGTCCCTTCCTGCGCGTGGCCTCGAACCCGGAATTCATCCGCGAAGGTTCCGCACTGAAGGACTTCGACAAACCGCCTTTCACGCTGATCGGCAGCGACGACGCCGCGACCGCGCAAGCCTTGCGCGCGATCTACGGTTCGGTCGACGCGCCAATCGTCGAAACCGCGATCGAAACCGCCGAAAGCGTCAAATATGTATCGAATACCTACCACGCGCTGAAAGTCTGCTTCGCCAACGAAATGGGCAACGCCTGCGAAGCCTTTGGCGTGGACGGCCAGGAAGTCATGCGCATCTTCGCAATGGATCGCAAGCTCAACATCTCCGAGGCCTACCTGCGTCCTGGCTTTGCCTTCGGCGGCTCCTGCCTGCCGAAAGACGTCAAGGCCCTTCTGTATGCGGCGCACCACCGCGACGTGAAGATGCCGCTGCTCGACGCGATCATGCCGTCGAACGAAGCCGAGATCCGCAAGGCGATCAACGCGGTGCTCGATACCGGCAAGAAGCGCATTGGCGTGGTCGGCCTGTCGTTCAAGGCAAACACCGACGACCTGCGTGAAAGCCCGATGGTGACGCTCGTCGAGGCGCTGATCGGCAAGGGCATGGACATGAAGATCCTCGACAAGAACGTGCTGATCTCGCGCCTGACCGGCGCCAACCGCAAGTACATTGAAGAGGAGATTCCCCATATCTCGACACTGATGTGCGAATCGCCGCAGTCCCTGCTCGATCACGCACAGGTCATCGTCGTCGGCAATGACTCGCCGGAAGCACGCCGCGTGCTCGAAGGCGCGCGCGCCGACCAGCGCGTCATCGACCTGACGCGCACCGCGCATAAGGAAGTGCTGAAGGCGGCCGACAAGGCGCAGGAAGCGGCCTGATGCGTGGACTCGTCCGCGGCACAGGCACGCTGTTGCTGCTGCTGACGCTGGCCCAAGCCGGCACTGGCATGGCGGCGCCCCAGCCTGCCGCCTTGCCGCAGTCGCAGGTGGAAATACCCGCGGCGGCGCAGAGTGCAACGCTGCAGGTGCCGGCAGGCGGCGACCTGCAGCAGGCACTGGACGCGGCACGACCGGGGGACGTCATTGAACTCGAAGCCGGCGCTGAGTATCGCGGTACTTTCGTGCTCCCGCAGAAATCCGGCGCGGGCTGGATCGAGATCCGCAGTTCCGCCATTGCCGAAATCGGTGACGGCAGGGTCGAGCCCGCAGAGGCGCACCTGATGCCGGCGCTTGTGGCGACCGGCGAGTCGGTCATCACGACGGCGCCAGGCGCGCATCATTTTCGTTTTACCGGTATCGAAATGCGGCCAACCCCGGGCAGCTTCATATACAACCTCGTGGAACTCGGCGACGGCGAGGAAAGCGCGGAGCAGTTGCCACATCACTTCGTGTTCGACCGCTGCTACCTGCACGGGGATCCGGTCGCGGGCACCCGCCGCGGCGTCGCGCTGAACGGCATGCACATCGCCGTGGTGAATTCCTGGCTTGCCGACTTCAAGGAAGTCGACGCTGACAGCCAGGCGCTCGCTGGCTGGAATGGCCCGGGCCCCTTTCGTATCGAAAACAACTATGTCGAGGGCGCCGGCGAAAACCTCATGTTCGGTGGCGCCACGCCGGCGATCGCCAATCTCGTGCCAGCCGATATCGAAATCCGCGGCAACCATTTCCGCAAGGATCTCGCGTGGAAACCCGATCATCCCACGTATACGGGCACGCGCTGGTCGGTCAAGAACCTGCTCGAACTGAAGAATGCGCGCCGCGTGCTGATCGAGGGCAACGTGCTCGAAAACAACTGGGTCGCCGCGCAGAACGGCTTTGCGATCCTGCTGACGGTGCGCAACGAAGGCGGCGAAGTGCCCTGGGCCGCGATCGAGGACGTCACCTTCCGCAACAATGTGCTGACCGGCATTGCCGGCGGTTTCAATATCCTCGCCCATGATGACAACGGCAAACCGAGCAGCCAGGTGAGCCGCATCACGATCCGCAACAATCTTTTCGAAAACATGGGTGGCACCTACGGTGAAGCGGCGCTGCTGCAGGTGCTCGATGGCGTGACGGACCTTGCGGTCGAAGACAACACCGCCGACAACACGGCCGCCATCATCGTCAGCGAGGGCCGGCCGCATACGCAGGTCAGCTTCAGCGGCAACGCGGTCGTTGCCAACGAGTTCGGCATCGTCGGGTCCGGCACCGCCGCCGGCAAGCAGACGCTGGCCCGCTACTTCCCCGACGCGACGCTCGCGGACAACGCATTCGTCGGCGGATCGGCACGTGATTTCCCGATGGCGAACGCCTTTCCCGACTCACTCGACGAGGCCAACAAGGCAGGCGTCGACCTGGCACAGCTTTGCGCCGCGTTGTCGGCGCCGGAACGCGACCGTCATTGCGGCAGATAAACCGGCATTCCCCTTTGCCGCACTGTTTACGGAAACACGGTGAGCACGATGAGCGCGGTAATCATTTTCTGGACGTCGATATTCCTGCTGGCCTACACCTATGTCGGGTACCCGATGGTGGCCTGGTTGCGCGCACGCCTGCAGCGCCAGCGCATCCAGACGGCTGACATCGAGCCACAGGTCAGCATTCTGTGCATCGGCCACAACGAAGGCGCGCGCATCGGTGCGCGCATCGACAACCTGCTGGAACTCGACTACCCGCGTGATCGGCTCGAGATCGTCGTCGCGTCCGACGGCTCCAGCGACGACATGGTCGAGATCGCGAAACATTACGAACTAGCGGGCGTGCGCGTGCTCGAGTTTCTGACCCAGCGCGGCAAACCCGCGGTATTGAATGAAGTCATTCCCCAGTTACGCGGCGAGATCGCGGTATTGATGGACGTGCGCCAGCACGTTGAGCAGCAGGCCTTGCGCGCGCTGACTGCCAACTTCGCTGATCCACGGACGGGCGCCGTCAGCGGCGAGCTCTATCTTGACCAGGGCGCAACGGATACTGAAGCCGGCGAGGGCGTCGGCTTTTACTGGCGCTATGAAAAATTCATCCGCCTGCACGAGAGCAAGGCCGACTCCACCGTTGGGGCAACCGGCGCGCTCTATGCGCTGCGGCAACATCTGTTCCACCCGATTCCGGAAAACACGCTACTCGACGACGTGCTGATTCCAATGTACGTGGCGCGGCGCGGTTACCGCGTGCTGTTCGAACCAAAAGCGCGCGCATACGACCGCGTCAGCGCCACCGCGCAGGCAGAGCTGACGCGCAAGGTGCGTACGATCGCCGGCAATTTCCAGCTGCTGTTCCATGAGCGCTGGCTGCTGAATCCGCGCGCGAACCGCCTCTGGTTCCAGACCCTTTCCCATAAGTTCTGCCGCGTTTTTGGCCCTTTGTTCCTGCTTGCGGCATTCATCAGCAATCTGTTCCTGCTCGATCAGGGTTTCTACCGAGTGCTGTTGCTACTGCAAGTGTTGTTTTATGCAGCAGCTGCGGCGGGGCACCTGAGCCGCAACGCTACCGGACGCCCGGCACTGATGCATATCGCCTATACCTTCTGCCTGCTGAACTGGGCAACCGTGCTGGGCTTCCACCGTTTCATCCTCGGCCGCCAGCAAGTCACCTGGCGCAAAGCGCAGGGCTAGCCAACCAATTACGGAGATGCGTGATGATGCAAGCAGCAGAAGCGTTGGCAAGGCCGACAGGCGCCGTGGACGTATCGCGCGGGCTTTATGGCGAAACCCGTCCCTGGGGCAGCTGGCGTGTCCTTGCCGAATCGCCGGGCTACAAGGTCAAGATACTCGAGGTCCTGCCGGGCCAGCGCCTGAGCCTGCAATACCACCATCACCGTTCTGAACATTGGGTCGTCATCGCCGGCACCGCGCGCGTGTGCATCGCCGAGCGCTATTACGACATGCACACGATGCAGTCGGTACTGATCCCCGCACGCACGATACACCGCATCGAAAATCCCTATTCCGAAGTCTTGCAGATAGTCGAAGTGCAGCGCGGCGACATTCTCGATGAAGAAGACATCGTCCGTCTGGAAGACGATTACCAGCGCACGCATCTGGCGGGCGCCTCGAGAGGATCAGGTCTATGAAGTATCTCGTTACGGGCGGCGCCGGCTTCATCGGCTCGCATATTGCCGCGCACCTGGCGGGCAGCGGCAGCGAAGTCGTCGTGCTCGATAATTTCTCCACCGGCAACCGCTCGAACCTCGATGGTATCGACTGCGGCCTCATCGAAGGCGACCTGCGGGATCGCGACGCCGTCGCCGAAGCCGTGCAGGGTGTCGATACCGTATTCCACCATGGCGCTATCTGCTCGGTAGCCCGCTCGATGGAAGACCCGCAGACCTCGCATGACGTGAACTCTACCGGCACCCTGAACCTGCTCGAAGCCTGCCGGCGTAACGGTGTGCGCCGCGTGGTGTTCGCATCATCATCGTCGATCTACGGCGATTCCGACACGATGCCGAAGCACGAGCAGCTCCCGGCCGCGCCGCTATCGCCGTACGCCATCTCCAAGCTCAATGGCGAACATTACTGCCAGCTCTACTGGCAGGCCTTCGGCCTCGAGACCGTGGCGCTGCGCTACTTCAACGTGTTTGGTCCGCGCCAGTATCCGAATTCGGAGTACGCCGCGGTGATTCCGCGCTTCGTGCATGCGATCCTGCAAGGCCGCACGCCGGAAATTTACGGCGATGGTTCGCAGACGCGCGACTTCACCTACGTGGGCAACATCGTGCAGGCCAATATCGCCGCCGCGCATAACGCGCACGCGCCGGGCCAGGTCATGAATATCGCCTGTGGCGTGCGCTGGAGCCTCAATGAATTGCTCGACCGCCTGCAGACCATGCTCAATCGCGAGATAAAGCCGATCATGCATCCCTGGCGCGACGGCGACGTGCGTCATTCACAAGCGTCGATCGAGCGCGCGCAGAACGTGCTCGGATTTTCTCCCCGCGTGGACTTCACTGAAGGATTACGTGAAACGGTAGCCTGGTATCAGCAGAGACAAGATGAAGATGAATCCGCTCAAAGCCGCACTGCAGAGGTTACGCCTGCGTCTGCAGCCGCGTGACCTGCTCGACAATTGCGTAGTATCGGCACTGCTTGGCATGGCGCTGCTATGCGCCAGCCAGCTACCGTTCTCCACCGCCCGCAAGCTTTCGCTGTTGACCGCCGCCACGCGCCGCTTCGATACGCGCAGGCTGCGCGCGGCTGGCCGCCATATACTCGCTCCCCTTCTCGAACCGGACCAGGTCGAGGTCTGGCGCGCGCAGAAGGTGGGCTGGCAGCGCTATTACGGGTCATTCGCAGACATCAACAAGGATCGCGCGCTGACGACCAGTCTCGTGCTGAAAGAACCGGGCGATAACGGCGAAAAGGGCGTACTGTACTGCTCCTTCGAGTTCAACTGGATGAAGCTCATCGCAAATCACGACGCGCGCAAGGTGTTCAAGGACTACCTGCTTGTCGGCGCCTCGTCGTGGTCGCCGAGCGATCACGCCGTGCTCGCGAACCTGTGTGGCCTGTCGTCCGATCCGGCTTTCATCGGGATCTCGAACGTCGAAGACAGCGCGCAGTATCGCATGTTCGCGCCACACATCGCCGCGCTGCCGATCATGGCGTGCGACTGGGTGGACGCCGACGACTTCCACCCGCTGCCCCATCATCAGCGTACGACGGATATCGTCATGGTGTCGCATTTCCGTGAATGGAAGCGTCACTGGTTGTTGTTCGAGGCCCTGAGCCAGATGGATCCGAGCCTGAAAGTGACACTGATCGGCCGTGCCTCGGCAGGACGCACCGAACGCGAATTGCGTGAAGAAGCTGCAGCTTTCGGCGTGAAGCAGGAAGTCACGATCCTGTCCAACCTCGAGATCGATGAAGTCATCCGCCACCAGTGCAATGCGAAGGTCGCCGTTGCGTTGAGCAAGCGCGAAGGCTCCTGCGTGTCCGTGACCGAAGCCATGTTTGCCGATACGCCCGTCGTCATGATGGACGACGCCCACATCGGCGCGCGCGCGTACATCAACTCGAGCACCGGCCGCCTCGTCAGCCGCCGCAACATGGCGCGTACGCTGACAGAGCTCATCGACAATCCGCGCGCATGCATGCCGCGCGCCTGGGCTGTCGAACATATCTCGGCGCGCCTGACCTCGAAGAAGCTCAACACCATCCTGCGCGAGCATGCGCTGCGCAGCGGCCAGCCCTGGACGCGCGATATCGCGCCGCTGTGCTGGCGCTACGTGCCGCGCTACCTCGACGACATCGATCGTCTGCGGCTGCGCCCGGCCGTCGAACGCCTGCGCGCGCAACACGGCGTCGTGCTGGAGGAGTTCATCTCGGAAAAGGCGGCAGCGTCGCGCAAGGTTTCCTGAGCCGCGAACCGCTAAATGGGGTCAGAGCCCATTTGCGGAGTGTCAGATGTTGCAAGGCATGTGCCCGGCACGGTGGAAGCGCAATGGGGCGCGCAAATGCGCGAAAGGATGGCCGGAATGCCGTTAAGGGCATTCCGGCCAGGCAACTGTTACTGCCAGCACTTGGAAATTATTACTGGCGCGTATGCTTGTTGTTGTAATGCCGTGTCTTGCCGCAAGGAATGGGCCTGTACTGTAAGCAGGACCCCGCCCCTTGCGCCATGTCTTACCTGCTGGCCCAGAACGTTGTCTCGACCGCATCACAGCCGAGATAGAGTTCCTTTTCATCCGTTGTCGGAATGATGTCCATGACTTTCGGCCCCGCGCGCATGCGGTCTTCGATAAGGGCACTGACGCATTCGGGAGCAGGTTCTTCTATTACCTTGTAGCTGTTGACGTCGATCCTGTCGCTGGTCGGCGCCACCTGCCCGTCGACTCCGATCTTCATGCCGCTTGCCGCATCGAACAAGCCCGACTGATAAGCGCTGGCGCAGGCGGCGTAATCCTGGCCCTCGCGGCATAGCACCGCTTCGACCACGAAGAAACCGTCGGCATTCGTGCGCGCTACCAGCAGGTCGCCGGCTTCCTGCTCGGCGAAGTTGCCGGCGTTCAGCGGCAGGCCGATATCTCCGCCGAGATGCGAAGGAATCAGTACCTCTTCTTCACGAAAGCCCTGCGCTAGCGGCAGCGTAAGCACTTTCAGACGTGTCCAGCCGGCAATCGTCGCGGCGAACTCGTCCTGCGTGAGCATGGGACTGCCATCGACCGCATGCGGTGCAAGCTTGCGATACATCTCGTAGAACCTTGCGTTGTCTTCACCGTCGACACGCCGGTAACCCGGCACGGTGCCGATGAGGATGCGCCCGCTCTCAGCCTGCGCGGCACTGGTGCCGGGCTGGCTGGAAAAGGCCAGTGAATCGGTCTGCGCGAACACCGTGCTGGCCAGCCAACACGACGTTGCCAGTGTGCTCAAAAAACGAAAACATGCGCGCATGTGAGCCCTCGTCAACTCAGTGTTTTGGTTCTTCGCTATGTGCCGTCCACAGAATGGCCCTTACTGTGGTGCTGCCTGGTTTGCTGTCGATCGACAGGTCGTCAACGATGCGGTGGATACCTGGCAAGCCGACGCCGGGATTGCCCGAGGTCGAGTAGCCGCTGAGCAGCGCCCGCTCGAGATCTGCGATGCCAGGACCTGCGTCCGCCGCGGTGATGCTGATACCCTGGCGCCGGCGCCCCTTGCTGCTGAGGCCGGAACAAAGATCCACACTGATTTCACCGCTGCGCGCGTACATGGCTATGTTGCGTGCCAGTTCCGAAATGACGGTCGTGACCTGGACTGTGCGCGGCGTCGAGAAGCCCAGGCTGCATGGCGAGGACCCTACCCTCTTCCCGCGCCTGTGCGATGCTGGCGGCGGTGTCGTACTCTGTTATCGTAAAACGCGTATCGATGTGCATTACATTAGCCTCCCGTTTTCATGACGGCATTCATCACGGTGCCGCCGGTGGATGCGAACGAAGCGTCGGCGCGCAGCGGGTAGCTCGGAGCCACTTTGCTGCGGTAGAAGACCACGCCGTTCTTCGCATAAGTGACGACGCCGCCTTGAACCGAAATGCGGAAGATGTCGCCGGCGTTGAAGGTCGTATCCCACTTGAAGGCGCCGCCTTCGCGCACTTCGACACTGCCATTTTCCAGGCGCAGGCCGTAGCGAATGTCAGCATCGGTGGTGGTGCTGTTGATGCCGCTGAGGCCGACGACACGGAGTTTGTTTTCGATGGTGCCTTTGAACTCCAGGTAGCCCTCACCCGACGCAATCTGCGCGGACGATACGGCGCCAGCATCGGGGCAACCATCGCAACCGGCATTTTTCTGCGCCGAGCCATTGAGGGTTGCTACATTGACGAGGCCGGTCCATGTGACAGGCAGCAGGCCGGTGATCGTGGAGGTGGACGTGGATGTTGCCGTGGTCGTCGAGGTACCGCTCGTGGTGCCAGTCGAGATCACGGCATTGCTGATGCGGCTGCCACTCGACGCGAAGGTGGTGTCGGCGCGCAGGGTCGCTGCAGGCATTTTGGTACTGGTATAGAACACCGTGCCGTTTTTGGCGTACTTGACGACGCCGTTGGCCACGCTGATGCGGAACACGTCGCCGTTGGCGAAAGCAAGATCCCAACGGTAAAGGCCGTTCTCGCGCACTTCGGCGGCGCCGCCCTGCAAACGCAGGCCGAAGTCGATTTCAGCGCCGCTGGTGCCGGTATTCTTGTCGTTGAGGCCGATGCCGCGCATGCCACTCTCGACAGTCGCGGTGAACTCGACATAGCCATTGCCGTTGATGACCTGCTGCGACGCCGCTCCGCTGTCGGTGCAACCATCGCAACCGCCGGTTTTCTGCAGCGAGCCGCCGCTGGCGCTGACGTTGACCTGTTCGACCCAGGTTACCGCTGCGCTGCTGCTAGAGGTGCTAGTTGCAGGAGCCGGCGCCGGGCTCAGGATGCTTGTGACGACTGGAATCACGGGGACAGCGGTAATTGTCGTGGATACCACTGGCGTCGGAATGCCGCCACCGCTGGTAGTACCGGTTAGCAACTGGCTCGGTATCTTCACCAGGAAGGAATCGAGACGCGAACCACCCATGTTGCTGGTCCAGATAAAGTACTGGCCGGTGATGTCGAGATTACCTTTCGGGGAATTGTCGTAATCGTCGCTGCCGCGGGTGTCGAGGTTCGTCATCACGGGGGCAACGACGAGCACGTCTTTCGAGCCATCAAGCCTGAAGCAGATCACTTCGTTGGCTTCGGCGGAGTTACGGCGATTGGCGCTGCTGCCGCAGGCAAACTGCTGGTTGATCGGCGCGTTGCGGGCGTTGCTGTGGCTTAGATGCGCCGGCATGCTGGCGTTCCAGTCGAGGTTCGCATAAGCAACCAGGCCGGTCATTGCCGGAGCGTTGAAATCCCAGACGCGCTGCGTATTGGAGGCACTGGCCCAGTTGTCGGCGGCGACCATATAGCCGTAGCCAAGGTCGGAGTGGCCGCCGGCGCCGTCGCTGTCGCGCAGCAGGCGTTCGTTGCCGGTTTCGATGTTAATGATGCGGTTGTCTTCGCCTTCGGCGCCATCGACGTTTTCCTTGATGACGAGCCATGTGCCGCTCTTGTCGATCTGGCACTCGTCGAAGTCGCCTTTTTTCGGATAGTAGTGGAATTCGCGGGTATCGGTTTCATAGGCCATGCAGCCGAGCGAGGCGCCCGCGCTGTTCTTGATCGTGGCCGAATGTACGCGGTCGTCGTTGCTGGTGTGCACCTGCCACACAATGTGGCCCGGCATGCGGGCGCTTAGATCGAACACAGTTTCGGTCTGCTTGCTGATGACGTCGTGGCGCAGGATTTTCGCGCCGCTGTTCAGGAACATCTTCGTGGCCTGCGTGGCGCTGAAGTACCAGCCTTCGCCGCTGCCGCCGCCGTAGGAGCTGCCAGCGGGGAATACGAGGCCAAGGTTGGTCACCGCATCGGTGGTCTTGTTGACCTGCATCAGCGTCAGGCCAGCACCACCGCGCGTCTGGTTGAGACCGACGAGGACCAGCAGGTTGTCCTGACCGACGTGGTTATTGATGTTGCGCCAGTAGGAATAGCCGACGGCATCGACACAATCCTGGGCGCCGCTGCAATCGGTGGCATTGGTCAGGCGGATGCCGGTGGTGCTGTAAGGGGCGGGGAAGGTGAACTTGCCGCGCTGTGGCAGGAAGCTGAGAATTTCGGACTGGCTGAGCAGGGGCTCGACAGCGGTGGAAAGGGAAAGTGGCTGTTCGAGGAAGCCGCCGGTCTGGGCCTGGGCTGACTGTGCCACTGCAAGGGAAAGCGTGCTTAGTAGTACGAGGGTGGATTTTGTGCGGATGAAGCGCGTGAGACCCGCGCGAATTGAATTGAACTGCATGTAATACCTCTTATTTTAGTATTAACCTGATTCCGGTGTGGAGGACTCTTGCGGGGAGCGCGGGGCCACCTGACAGAGGCAGCTTTTATACCGGAGCGATGCAACGACTTGATGAAGATCCAGTAACGCAGAGGTAAAACCCTGTAGCATGTATCGTTCATGTGACCGAGGTCACGTTACCTGCATCCGGACAGGTCCGTGGGAAACTTAAGGGGATTCTTGCAGGTTAAGCAGAGGCTAAGCTGCTAATTATCAGGGCCCTGCGGAGTTTCCCTTCACACATTTAGGGTGTTTGCCTGATATTGGGCTGGTATCGACCCTAGTAGCTTGCGGGGCAGAACTGTGGTTCCAACAGGTTTTTCCCGCACCAGGCCTCGCGGTCGCTTTGTGGACCGGAGAACCTGCACCGCAGTCGTGACCTTACTAAAGTGAAATACGACAGAACGGACGGAGAAATCGATGAGCCTCAAACCAACACATCCGAAGCGAGGAGCGCAGCAGCATTTCACGGCAAGCGAGCTGCTGACTCCTCCCGTGGACGATTCCTATATCGAAGTGCTGCGTGAACTCGTTGCGCACCTGCGCCAGAAGCGCACCGAACTGCGCGAAGAGTGGGCTCGTCGCATCATGCAGGCGCGCCTGCTGAAGGCGATGACCGAAGACGAAATCCTCGCCGAGTGCTCGGCCGTATACGACAACTACCTTGGCACGCTCGAAACCGGCTCTCTCGAAGCCCTCGAAGCCTACGCGCGGGACCTTTCCGAACGCATCATTCCGCGCGGGGTCGAAACCCATGAAGTGCTTGGCATCGTGCTCTTGCTCAGGGACGTTCTCGCGAGATCCCTGTTCGCCAAGTACGGTTCCAACGAAGGCATCCTGTTCCGCGTCCTCGATGCGTATGAACCGGCCGCCAACAGAATCGCGAATACGGTGGCGGTTGGTTTCGTCCAGGAACGCGAACGCGTCATCCGCCAGCAGCAGGAAGCCATTCGCGAGTTGTCGACGCCGGTACTGCCCGTGCGCGAACGCCTTCTCATTCTTCCCATCATCGGCATCATCGACCCGCAACGCGCGCGCCAGCTGACCGAACAGGTTCTGCGTGGCATCCGCGTCAACCGCGCCAAGGTCGTCGTAATGGATCTAACGGGTGTGCCCTCGGTCGATGCCGCGGTGGCAAACCACCTTGTGCAAACGGTGGAAGCCTCGCGCCTCGTCGGTGCCAGCGTCATCGTTACGGGCCTGTCGCCCGAGCTGTCGCAGACCCTGGTCACGATTGGCGTCGATCTCGGCAAGATGTTCACGGTGGGCGACCTTCAGGGTGGTATCGAGGAAGCGGAAAAACTCCTCGGCTACAAAGTCGTCCTCATCAATCCCAAAAATGATTCATACACGACGGGCTAACTGTGGAAATCCCAATTCTCAAGCAGCGGGATTACCTGATCGCGTCAGTACAGTCGGTATTGACTGACGAGGATCTGGTAAACCTGCGCGACCGTCTGGTCCAGCAGGTGGGTCGTTTCCGATCCGCGGGGGTCATTCTCGATGTCACGGGAATGGACGTCATAGACTCGTTCTCGGTGCGCACGCTTCGCGACCTCGCGCACATGATCCGCCTGCGCGGCGCCATGACGGTGATCGTCGGTATCCAGCCGGAAGTTGCCTTTTCGATGATCCAGCTGGGCCTGCGTCTGAAAGACGTTCCCACGGCGCTGGACCTCGAGGAGGGCCTGGCATACCTCGACCGAATGAAAGGCAAGAGGATGCTGCCCGGCCATGAGTGAGAAACCACCCATAAGCAGTTTCGCCCTCGGGTCGAACGGTCCGGCGTCGGGAGGTCCCAAAGGGCCGCCGCGCGATGTCCGTGTCGCGGCCAGAGTCTCGATCAAAGGCGTCGAAGACATCGTGGAAGCGCGCCAGAAAGGGCGGGCACTGGCGCAGGAACTCGGGTTCTCGATGACACAGTCCACGCTCGTGGCGACGGCAATATCCGAACTGGCTCGCAATATCGTGTTATATGCGAACAAGAACGGTGAGATCGTTCTGTCGCGGGTCAGCACCGAATCGCATGTGGGCCTGATCATCACGGCATCCGACAAGGGCCCGGGCATTCCGAATATCCAGCACGCCCTGATGAGCGGGTATTCCTCGTCCGGCGGACTTGGCCTCGGCTTGCCCGGTGTGCGCCAGATGGTGGATGAGTTCGATATCAAGAGTCGGCCGGGGGAAGGCACACAGGTCACTGCCCTGATGTGGTTGTGATCGTCGATGAAGAAAGCCCAATGACGAAAACCGGTGTAGTTGAGTGGGCTGTCCGGGCGCGCACCTTGCCTGGCGAGTCCATCTGCGGTGATCGCTGCCTCGTCATGGAAGTGTGGGAGGGCGTGCTGGTTGCCGTCATCGATGGCATCGGGCACGGCGTCGAGGCGGCAAAGGCCTCCGAAGCGGCGGTCAGGAGTATTGAAGCGAATGCGGCGACACGCTCGTTCTCGTCGCTGTTGCAGCAGTGTCATATGGACCTGCAGAAAACCCGTGGAGTAGTGTTGAGTCTCGCCTTCCTCGACAGCCAGCGCACGATGACGTGGATGGGAATCGGCAACGTGGAAGGCCGGCTGGTCCGGCGACGCGCGCAGTATGCGGCGAAATATGCCGAAAAATCCGAATCATTGTTGTTGCGCACCGGCGTCATCGGGGGCGAAACAGAACAACTGCCTGCTTTCTATCCGCGCGGCGTTGCATTGATCAGGGGCGACTTCCTGGTCATGGCGACCGACGGTATCAAAGGCGATTTTGAAAGCTTCATCGATCTCGAAGCGGCGCCAAAGGCGATCGCTGAGAATCTCATTACGACCAGAAGCAGGAACAACGACGACGCCCTGGTATTCGTGGGCAGGTATATTGGTTAGGGACAGGCGGTTAGGGATTGTGATTTGCACGTGTCGACAAATTTGAACGATTTTACGAGCCAGTATCAACGGCTGCTGAAGGAATACCTGGCGCACGGCGGGGAAGGACTGCTGCTGGGCGCTTATGATCTCGGCAGGAAAGCGCTGGGTGACGGCATGGGACTGCTGGACGTGACCTATGCCCACCAGGCCGCACTCCCCGTGGTGCTGCAGGCCAGGGAAGGTGAAGACCGCTTCCTGCTGCTGGTACGCGCGGCGAATCGCTTCCTCGATGAAGCGCTGTCGCCCTTCGAAGTATCGCGGTTGAGCAGCATCGACGCCAACGCGGCACTGCGCAAGCTGTACGACGTGCTCGAGGAAGAGTCGAAACGCATTGCTCATGTGTTGCACGACGAATCGGCGCAGATGCTGGCGGTTGTGTACATGGAAATCGCGAATATTTCGCGCGAGGCGCCGGGCCCGGTTGCCGAGCGCTTCAAGACCGTCGTCAAGTATCTCGACGAGGTGCGTGAACAGATACGCCGGCTGTCGCACGAGTTGCGGCCGCTGATACTCGACCAGCTGGGCCTCGTGCCGGCGCTTAAGTTCCTCGCCGACGGCGTGCAGAAGCGCTCAGGGCTGCAGGTCAATATCGACGGCGACACCGACGGTCGCCTCTCGCAAAACATGGAAACCGTGCTTTACCGCACGGTGCAGGAAGCCCTGAACAATGTCATGCGTCACGCGCAAGCAACGCAGGCGGATGTGAGGGTCTGGGTCGACAACCAGCTCATTCATTGCAGCGTGCGCGATAACGGGGTTGGTTTCGTAGTACCTGAAGAAAGAAAGCGGCTGTTCAAGGGTCTGGGTTTGTTGGGCATCCATGAACGCATCGCCGCTTTGCACGGAGAATGCAAACTCACATCCAGCCCCGGTGAGGGGACGGAACTGCAAGTGGTGATCCCTTTATGAACATTGATATGAAAAAACACATTGTGCTCGCGGACGACCACTCCATGTTCAGGCAGGGCCTGTGTGCCCTGCTCGAACGGGAGGGCTTCCACGTCGTAGGCCAGGCCAGCAATGGCCATGAAGCCATCCAGCTCGTACAGCAACACAAGCCGCTGCTCGCGATCCTCGATTTCGGCATGCCGCTGTTGAATGGAATCGATGCCGCGCGCGAAATCCACAAGAAGGCGCCGGACACCCAGGTGCTACTGCTGACGATGTTCGAAGATGACGCCTACGTGCTGGAAGCGCTGCGTGCCGGCATCCGCGGCTATGTATTGAAAGCACAGGCAGCGCGCGACCTGATCAACGCGATCAGCGAAATCCTGCGTGGCTCGATCTACCTGAGCCCCGGCATTTCCGAAGCCGTCGTCAAAGCCTACATGTCCAAGGACGAACAGCCCCAGGAAGTACTGACCGATCGCGAGCGTCAGGTCCTGCAGCTGATCGCCGAAGGCCATACGACGAAGAAAACGGCTTCCTTGCTGGATCTCAGCGTCAAGACCGCTGAATCGCATCGCACGCGCATCATGCAGAAACTGGATATCCATGACACCGCGGGACTGGTGCGTTATGCCATCCGCAGAGGGCTTATTAAGCCCTAAAGCACGGATATACCTGATCAAACGCCATAGTCAGCTGGCGTATTCTTTGTCGCTAATGGAGTTGCTATGAAGATACGCGTTCTGCTCGCCGACGATCACGCCCTCTACCGCGAGGGCCTCCGATTATTACTGGAGCGGGAAGGCGTCATCGTCGTAGGCGAAGCCGCCGATGGTGGCGAAGCCGTGCGCATGGCGCTGGAACTGATGCCGGATGTCATTCTGCTCGACGTCAGCATGCCGGTGATTGGCGGTATCGAGGCGGCGAAAAGAATCCGCAGGGCGCTGCCTGATGCCAAGATCGTGCTGCTGACGATGCACGAGGAGGAAGCCTATATCCTCGAAGCCTTGAAAGGCGGCTGCAGCGGTTACGTGTTCAAGACGCAAACTGACAAGGACCTGATCCACACGCTCGAAGTCGTCGCCAATGGCGCCTTCTATCTCGGGCCGAACATTCCCCACAGCGTCATCGATGCGCTGACGAATAATACTTCTCACGCCTCCGAAGCACTGAGCGAACGCGAGCTGCAGGTCGTCGAATTGATCGCCGACGGAAGAACCTCGCGCGAAATCGGCGAGTTGCTGCACCTGAGCCCCAAGACGATCGAGTCGCATCGCGGGCGCATCATGCAAAAACTCAAGTTCGAACAGGCGACGCAACTCGTTTGTTACGCAGTGCGTACCCAGATGAGCAAAGGCAGCAGCGCGTTCCAGCGCGACTTCTCATAGACCCGCGAGCTTTACCTTACTAGGGTCTTTTCCTTCCCCTTCCTCAGGCTCTTCACCTTCTTGAAAGCAGGGATCTCCCGCTGGCTCCCACCCGAGCGGCGAAGGTAACCTGCTGGTCATACCACTCAGGTGAACCCCCACTAATAACTAAAGGAGAAACACCATGCGCATTATTCTTGCAGATGACCACGTGATGTTCCGCCGGAGCCTCAGCGAGTTACTGTCTCGCGAAGGCTTCGAAGTCGTTGCCGAAGGTTCCGATGGCATGGAAACCGTTTCGCTCGCGCAACGCCTCGACCCCGATGTCGTCGTACTCGATATGAACATGCCGAACCTGAATGGCGTTGAAGTGACGCGTGAACTTTCGCGCCTTGGCCTGCGCGCGAAGACCGTGATCCTGACGATGTTCGAAGACGACACCACGGTGCGCGAAGCGCTGCGCGCGGGCGCAACTGGCTATGTGCTGAAAACACAGGCGCCGACGGACCTCGTGCAGGTGCTGCGTGATATCTCCGAAGGCAAGCGTTACCTGAGTCCCGGCATTACCAACAACGTCGTCGACGTGTGCCTGCGCCGCGACGGCGAAGAAGACGAACCCGAAACGCTGACATCACGTGAGCGCCAGATCCTGCAGCTCGTCGCCGAAGGCAACGCAACGAAAGAAATCGCGCGCCTGCTGAACCTGACCATCAAGACCGTGGAATCGCATCGCAGCCGCCTGATGCGCAAACTCGATACCGGCAACATCGCCGGCCTCGTCAGGCATGCGGTGCGCCAGGGCATCATTCGTCCCTGATACCGTTTTCCCCCGCTATACCCGTACCACCGCCTCTGTTGTTCTGAACCTCGTGACCCTGCCTTCGGGCAGGGTTTTTTTTGCCCTGATTTCGAGTTCTGCCGGCTTTTTTGCGCGCGCGCGGCCGCTGATGATGTCGCCCATACGCAATGAACGAGAGTGTGTTCCACGATGTATAAAAAGCTGTACTGGTCGCCGCGTGCGCGCGCGGGGATTCCGGCCTTGCTGATGATATCGCCCGCGATATTCGCGCAGGCGACTGCGCCGGATACGACGCCACCAACGATCGTCATCACCTCCTTTGCCACTGGCGCCACGATAACTGGCGTTACGCCGGTGACCGCGGCGGCGGCGGACAGCGGCGGCATCGCTGCGGTGCAGTTCATACTCGATGGCAGAGCGATCGGGCCGCGCGATACGAAGGCACCCTATACGGTCGTTGGCGACAGCAGGGCCCTGACGGAAGGGACGCATCGCCTCAGTGCGACCGCCTGGGATGGCGCCGGCAATTCGAGTGTAGCGCCGGAGGTCAGCGTCACGATCGCCAACGCCGGCGCCAAAGTGCGTGTCGATGGGAATGATCCCGCCGTGCAATACACGGGCAACTGGCTGCACTGGACCGAGCCGGGCACGAGCGCCAATACCATGTCGGAATCGAGCAGCCTCGGCGCCTCGCTGACATTCGGCTTCAACGGCACTGGCGTGAGCTGGATCGGCTATCGCTGCACCTGCGGCGCGGGCTACGCGAACGTCTACATCGACGGCAACCACGTTGGTACCGTCGACTCCTACAGCCCCTACCCGATTCCGCAATCAGAAATCTTTACCGTCAGGGGCCTGCAAGCCGGCAACCATACGTTTACCGTTCAGGTCACTGGCGAATACCACCGTGACGGTGAAACCGCGTACGTGATGGTCGACGCCTTCGACGTGTACAAATAACCCGCCTCGGCCGGTCTCGGCCATCTGCAAGGAGCAGGTAATTCCTGCTCCTTTTTTTTGGCCGGGATTTGCCATGGCGTGACGAGTCCGCCGGCGGAGGCAGGAAAGAATCAGTCGGTAGCAGACGCGCGGGTAAACAGTGCTGAAGCCGTCCAGCGTCGTGGACTCAACGCTTGATCCAGTCGAGCGCGATATCGATGCGATACCCGATATTACGTACGGTAATGATGTGACCGCCGGAAGGATCAATCTTGCTGCGCAGGCGGCCGATGTGCACATCGACAGTGCGCGTATTGATGTCGAGGTCTTTCTCATGCCCCCACACACGCTGCAACAAGGTATCGCGCGTCAGCACCCTGCCCTTCGCCTCGAGCAGCTCCTGCAGCAGCCGCGCTTCCTTGATCGTCAGGTTGACCGGCTGGCCATCCACAGTGACGACCCAGCGGTCGAGATCCATTTCGATACGGCCAGCGCGCAGGATACGCGGCACCTTGCCCGAGCGGCGCCGTGATAGCGACTTCACCCTGGCAAGCAGCTCTTCCATGTTGAAGGGGCTGATGAGGTAATCGTCGGCGCCAGCATCGAGACCGAGGATGCGGTCGGAGATATTTTCATTGGTGCTGATCATGATGATGATCGTGTCGCTGAACTCCGGCTGCGTACGGATCTTGCGGCACAGCGAGATACCGCCCATCGGCGGAATGGCGCGATCGATGACGATCAGGCCCGGTACCTCGGCGCTCAAGGTATCCAGCAAGGTGTCGCCATCGGAAGTGAAAGCGACCGCGTAGCCAGCCTCGCGCAAGGCAGGCTCCATCAGTTCATTGAGCTGCGGGTTCTGTCCTGCAATGAGTACTTTCGAGGTCAATTCGGGTTTTGCGTGTATGAGCAGGTTCGGGAGCATTGGCGTACCGCCTTTGTGCGGAATTGCACTCATATTGGCTAAAAGCGGAGCTCATTAGAACCGGGATATACCCCTTATCCCGTAGTGAAATTCCCTGAAATTGCCGCGTAAAATTCAATATTCCGCGTGCCTGCGCGAGTGCAGGGCGGCGCGGGAACCAAACAAAAGACTACCGGCTACCACACGAGTCCCGCACATTGCGCAAGCCCGGATTGCCGAAAAAAATCGCAATCTCGGGCTGAACTTTTTCCAGACTTTGTATATCCTTGCCGCCCTCACTGGGGTGTCGCCAAGCGGTAAGGCAACGGATTCTGATTCCGTCATGCGTTGGTTCAAATCCAGCCACCCCAGCCAAATTCCCTGCAGTACCAGGCCTTTATTAAAACGACTGATGGATTCACGGCTCCATCGAGTCCGTCAGTCACGTTGACGCGATAGTTTGCGTGTCTGTCCCTCAGTGCCCCTGCCCGGACTCTCCAGTTATCGCAGGTGACGTATCCCGCCCCGACCAGCCCGACCAGCCCGACACCCATGCTCCCACAGCGCCCTGCTCCGCAGACCGCGCAGACGTACGTCTCGATATTCCGGCTGGCTTTAGTGCTAACCATTTAGTCGGAACCTGTTCGCAAAGTTTCGGGGCTCAGTTTGCCAACCCCGGGCCACGCCTCCTCACCATTG
>JBEGWB010000152.1:0-47396 GCA_041178065.1 Pseudomonadota bacterium
TAAAACTTCATACAAGAAAAACACAATTCAATCCATTAAAGACCACATCAATAACCAACACCGAAAGATCTGGACCGCAGAAGACCCGGTGGAGATCACGCAGCCTGGCCTGCAACAGGTGCAGATTCAGCCGAAGATTGGCTTTACCTTCGCCACGGCCATGCGCGCCTTCCTCCGTGCCGATCCCGACGTGATCCTGATCGGCGAGATGCGCGACAAGGAGACGGCATCGATCGGCGTCGAAGCCTCGCTGACGGGTCACCTGGTCCTGTCGACGCTGCACACGAACTCCGCACCGGAAACGCTGACCCGCCTGCTCGACCTCGGGCTCGACCCGGTCAACTTCTCCGATGCACTGCTGGGCGTACTGGCGCAACGCCTGATGCGTACGCTGTGCGTCAGCTGCAAGGAAAGCTATACGCCGGAGCAACGCGAGATCGACCACCTGATCCACGAATACGGCGAGGACGAGTGGAAAAAACTCGACTACCCGCCAGAGCAATGGAGCTTCAAGCGCAAGGTCGGTTGCGAGGCCTGTGGCGGCAGCGGCTACCGCGGGCGTACCGGCGTGCACGAGTTGCTGCGCGGTACGCGCGAAATACAAAAGCTGGTCTACACCAAGGCTGATCTCTCGGACATCCGCGCACAGGCGATCCGGGACGGTATGACGACGATCAAGCAGGATGGCATCGTCAAGATCTTCCGCGGCTTCACCGACTACCCGCAGTTGTTGCGCATAACGGGGGAATAGGAGCGAGCTGGCAGGTTTAACATGCCCGCGCTTTTGGGCTGGACTGTGTAGCGCGCAAAGTATCTCTGCTGTTTCTGTTCGATGATTTCCGTAGTGCCACGGGCAATTGTGTAAATCCTCGGGTAAACCCTGTACAAAAACACTGTTGACACCGCATTCATCGTGTTTTTATGCACAAATGCGACGATCGCGTTTTTGACTCATGAATTCCCGGTAAAAACCGGGCTTCACCTTAAACGCATTTGTAAATGTTTGATTTGTAAAGCGAATTAAGTGCTCAATTTTTGAGCAATCTAAGGGGAATACGCAGCCTACAGGCCTGTGGAGTGTTTCCTCCCCACTTATCCACAAAGTTATCCAGAGAAGCTGTGGAAAAGTCTTCCGCCTTCGTCAGGGCCTGGGCCTTACCGGCTCCCTGCCTGTGATCGGGCCCCGTGCATCAAGCCAGGGGCGGGGGGTTCTGACAGCAATATCAGCCGTAACGCGAACCCCCAGGCTGACTGGTCACGCCATAGCCGCGGCGGAGGCGGATGGTATACTGGCCGCCGTAATCGACTCCCCGGAACGTCCCCCTCCATGCTCGAAATCACCGAAGACATCCCTTTTCTGTGGCGCCTCAGCACAGACAACGATGAAGGCTTCAGCCTGGTCTCGATGGTTATCCCCTTCAATTCCGGCAGCGAGAGCCTCGAACATACGATCCAGACCGATGTCGTCAGCTTTACCGGCGACCAGGAGATGCTGGCCGAGGAAGAAATCCTGGAGTGGAATGAGGAGGACATGGGCCTGTTCCTGAAGCTCCTGTCCGGCCGCGATCGCATCCGGCCCCTTGCCCCCAGCCCGGCCCCGAGCACGCCCACCGGCGACAGTACGCAGACCTATCGCGTGGACCTCAGCGACCCGGAAACCATCGAGATCGTCCATATCGTCGCCGCCGCTGGCTTCGGTATGGCCCTGGTTGTCGACGACCTGCTGGTCAATGATCCGGCGGAGCAGGCAAACCTGACGCTGGAGCCCGAAGTTGGCGCCAGGGTCACGCTGCATACGGTCGATGGCTACAAGCGCGGCGTTGTCGTCGGCAACGAAGATGAAGAAGTTATCTGCGTGTTGCTCGACCCGATCAAACTCGATAACGAGGTCGATGCTTCGGACATCCACACCCACGATCTCGTCGTCGTCAAGGCGCACCAGCTGCTGCCGGCGCGCTACAGCAGTCCGATCCCGTCCGCCGGCGACATCCTGCATTAGTTACCGTAGCTCCAGCTGCGCCTGCGCAGCAAGGTCAGCCGCGGCATAGTCGCCTGCCCGCCAGCACCCTTGCAGTACTCCACGCATTCTCCGTCCGACCAACCAGACTGTGCCCATCCATGACCACTTTTGAAACAGACGTCGCCAGCCGGCGCACCTTCGCCATCATCTCGCACCCTGACGCGGGCAAAACGACGATGACCGAAAAGCTGCTGCTGCTCGGCCGCGTCATCCAGAAGGCCGGCACGGTCAAGGGCAAGAAGTCCGACCGTCACGTGACATCCGACTGGATGACGATGGAACAGGAGCGCGGCATCTCGATCACCTCGTCTGTGATGCAGTTCCCGTTCAGGGAGCGGGTCGTCAACCTGCTCGATACGCCCGGCCATGAAGACTTTTCCGAAGACACCTACCGCGTGCTGACGGCAGTCGACTCGGTGTTGATGCTCATCGACGGCGCGAAAGGCGTCGAAGAGCGCACCATCAAGCTGATGGAGGTCTGCCGCCTGCGCGATACGCCGATCATCACCTTCGTCAACAAGCTCGACCGCGACGTGCGCGGTGGTGTCGACCTGCTCGACGAAATCGAGAACGTGCTGAACATCGAGTGCGCGCCGATCTTCTGGCCACTCGGCATGGGCAAGGAGTTCAAAGGTATCTACAACCTCTACAACGACACCGTGCACGTTTTCGAATATGGCATGTCGGATGAATTGCGCACAGTGAAAAAAATCAAGGGCCTCGACAGCGCCGAAGCCTCGGAGGTGCTCGGCACCTACGCTGATGAATTCCGCACTGAAATCGAACTCGTGCGTGGCGCGAGCCATACCTTCAATCTCGACGCCTATCTCAAGGGCAAGCAGACGCCGGTCTTCTTCGGCACCGCGCTGGGCAACTTTGGCGTCGAGGAACTGCTCGAACACTTCGTGGAATGGGCGCCATCGCCGCTACCGCGGCCGACGACGACACGCCAGGTGCAGCCGACCGAGCCGCCCTTCAGCGGCTTCGTGTTCAAGATCCAGGCGAACATGGACCCGAAGCATCGCGACCGCATCGCGTTCATGCGCATCTGCTCGGGGGCCTATGAAAAAGGCATGAAGATGCAGCACGTGCGGCTCGGCAAGGAAGTGCGCGTCAGCGATGCCGTGACCTTCCTTGCTGGCGATCGCGAGCAGGCGGAATACGCGGTGTCGGGCGACATCGTCGGGCTGCACAACCACGGCACGATCCAGATCGGTGATACCTTCACCACCGGCGAAAACCTGCATTTCACTGGCATTCCGCATTTCGCGCCGGAATTGTTCAAGCGCATCCGGCTGAAGGATCCGCTGAAACTGAAGTCGCTGCAGAAAGGCCTGACGCAGCTGTCGGAAGAAGGCTCGACGCAGGTCTTCATGCCGACGCGCAACAACGACCTGATCGTTGGCGCGGTCGGCGTGCTGCAGTTCGAAGTCGTCGCGTTTCGCCTGAAGGATGAATACAACGTCGACTGCATGTATGAGCCGGTCGGCATCCACACCGCGCGCTGGGTCGAAGGCGAACCCGCGAAGATCGAGGAGTTCAAGCGCAAGGCCGCCGACAACATCGCGATCGATGGCGGCGGCCATCTCACGTATCTCGCACCGACGCGCGTCAACCTCAGCCTGACCCAGGAACGCTGGCCGGACCTGCGCTTCTTTTCCACGCGCGAGCATTAGCCTTTCCTCCGGACTCGGGCCTGGAAGACAGCTCCTGGGGACGACCTCTGAGCCTCGCGCCGGGCTCATGGCCGTGGACTTTGCCAAAGCCCGCGACTACGCTTGCTCGAGCTTTTGACACCTGGCCATAACTTAGGGAGATCCGCCATGACCGACGTCGCGCACTATAACTGGGACACACTCGAGGCCTACACGAAGAAGGCTGCGGACACGATCTTTGCCAGCTTCGCCGTCGCGGATCTCGACATGTACAAACACTTTCTGAACTCGATGTACCACTACACGCTGAACAGCGGCGAGCGGCTCGAGTTCGCAGCGAAGGTGGCGGAAACCGGCCAGCTCAAGGAGTTTTACCAGGAGATGGCCGACGACGAAGAGAGTCACTTCATGCTGGCGAAGGCCGACCTCGAGGAGTTCGGCGAGACGGTCGATCCGGCCAATCCACCGGAACCCGTCCAGCGCTTCCATGACTACTGGAAGTCGCTGGAAAGCCAGCATTCATCTGCCTATCTCGGCGTACTGTATGTCGCCGAAAACATTGCCAAGCACGTGCCAGGCAAAGTCATCGACATGTTTCCGAAGCTGCAACTGACGAAGGCGCAGACACGCTGGTTGCGCGTGCATGCCGAAGTCGATCTCGAACACGGCGCCGAAGTACAGGCGATGTGCGCCCACTACATGGATCAGTACGAAGACCTCATCACTGAAGCAGCCGCGAAGATGTCGTACTTCTGGATCGAAATCATGAACGAAGGTTTTCACGGCAAGAACGCGCGCGCGTAGCTGAAGCCCATGCTGTCGTTGCTGGCCATCGCGGCGCTGCTCGGCGCCGCTGCCATCTGGATCTATAACCGCCTCGTGCGCGATCGCAACCAGGTGCTCGCGGCATGGAGCGACATCGACGTGCAACTGGTGCGTCGGCACGACCTCGTGCCGCAGCTCGTCAACACTGTCAAAGCCTACGCAGGCTATGAGAAGGCGACCTTGCTCGCGGTCACGGAACTGCGCACGCGCAGCGAAGCGGCGCAACATCTGCCGGACAAGGCCGCCGTCGAAGCGCAGATCGGCGCGGCTGTGCAACAACTCCTCATCGTTGCCGAAGCCTATCCCGATCTGAAGGCTGACCGGAACTTCCTGCAGTTGCAGCGTGACCTCGTCGGTATCGAGGACCACATCCAGTATGCGCGCCGCTTCTACAACGGCGCGGTGCGCATCCTGAATACGCGCATCCAGACCTTGCCGCATTTACTGATCGCGCGCCCGCTGGGGTTCAGGCCGGCGGAATACTTTGAAGTGGAAGATGCGCAGCAGCGCAAGGCCGTGCGCGTGGAGTTGAATCCATGATGCGTACACTTGCGCCAGGCCACTTGCTGCGTTGCGCAGTGCTGCTGTGCGCGGCACTGGCCAGCGCATTGGCGCTTGGCGACGAACGTATCCTGTCTTTTCACAGCGATATCGACGTCGCGGTCGATGGTTCGATGACAGTCACCGAAACGATTCGTGTCCGCGCCGAGGGCGTGAATATTCGGCGCGGCATCTACCGCGACTTTCCCACGCGCTATCGTGACAGGGCCGGCAATGCCTATCGCGTCGGGTTCCGGGTCGTGCGGCTGACGCGTGACGGCCGTCCGGAACCCTGGAGCGACTACGAGCGCCAGAACGGCGTGCGCGTCGATTTCGGCAACGATGAGTTTTTGCCGGTACCCGCAGACTACGAATACCAGCTGCAATATCGCACGAACCGCCAGCTCGGCTTCTTCGAGGATCACGATGAGCTGTACTGGAACATGACCGGCAACGGCTGGGATTTCGTCATCGACGCGGCGAGCGCGACGGTAACGCTGCCAGCGGCGGTGCCGGCAGCGCAACTGGCGATGGAAGGTTATACCGGTAGCGGCGGCGAGCAGGGCCAGGACTACACCGCTGCGACAATGGACGGCGCAGCGACGATCACCACCACACGCCCGCTGAACCCGCGCGAAGGCCTGACGCTTGTGCTGAGCTGGCCGAAGGGTATCGTCACGCAGCCGACTCGCACGCAACGCGCGCGCTACCTGCTCGACGACAACCAGAGCATTATTGTGGCGCTCGTCACACTCATTGCCGCGGGAATCTGGCTGGGCAGGGCATGGGCGCGCGTCGGCCGCGATCCCGAGCCCGGAGTGATCTTCCCGCACTACGAACCGCCATCCGGCTTTTCGCCAGCCGCGGCGCGTTACCTCGAGCGCATGGGCTACGACAGCAAGACGCTTGGCGCGGCGGTCATAAACCTTGCCGTCGCAGGCTACGTGCACATCACGCAGCAGAACAAAAAATACGTCTTGCAACGTCAGGCCTCGGAGCGGCCGCTGGCCGCCGACGAACAGGCGCTGCTCGCCCGGCTGTTCGCCGCGGGCGATGTGCTGGAGCTGCAGAACAGCAACCACGCGCTGGTCAGCGCGGCGATGAGCGCGCATGCAAGCGTGCTGAAAAAGCTGGGGGTCGGCAAATATTTCCTCAACAACACGCGGTATGTCGTACCTTCCTTGCTCGGCTCGCTTGCAATGTTCGTACTGGCGCTCGTATTTGGTGGCCTCGTGCCGGTAGCCTTCGGTCTGTTCGTCATCGTGTTCATCTTGCACGTCGTGTTCGGTTTCCTGTTGCGTGCCCCGACGCTCGAAGGCCGTCAGGTGCTCGACAAGTTCGAAGGCTTCAAGCTCTATCTCGATGTCGCGGAAAAGGACGAGATGAATCTGCGCAACCCGCCGCAACTGACGCCACAGCTGTTCGAGAAATACCTGCCCTTCGCGATCGCGCTTGGCGTCGAGCAAGCCTGGTCCGAGCGCTTCGAGCGCGTGCTTGCCGGCTTGCAGGAAGAGCAGCGCCTCGCGTACCACCCGATCTGGTACAGCGGCCACTTCAGCCCCGGGCACATGAGCGATTTCACGCGCGAGGTCGGCAAGGGATTCAACTCGGCGATTTCATCTGCAGCCACCGCGCCCGGCACGAGTTCCGGCGCCGGTGGCGGGGGATTCTCCGGTGGTGGTGGTGGCGGTGGCGGTGGCGGCGGACGCTGATGGCGCATGCGCAGCCATAGCAGTTAGAGCCCGGTTAGCGTTGCCCGGTGGCACTGGGCCGCGCCTGGCATTGCAAGGTTGTGTGCGACCCAGCGGTGGGTAGTGACAGCCGTCGGCAGTCCGTCACTGTGGCGTTATCACTTCGAAGCCATCGACGAATATGGCGCCGAGCCTGGAGGGATGGTCGTTCGCTACGGTGATCCTGAGCGTATGCCTGCCGTTTGTGAGCACGGGCGAGGTATACACGACCCGGGCGAGATTCTCCCGTTCGCCGAATTCGGCGTTACCGCGCATGCTGACCGCCTGCGCTGGACCGCCGTCGATCGACACCGTGGCATCGCCGCACACGAGCGCACATCTGTAGCTGATCCAGCGCACACCGATGCCGTCGAAGGTGAACGTCGCGGTCGCGCCGATCGTTTCCGACACGTACGCGCTGCCCCAGTGGAAGAGCGGTATGCCGCCTTCCGCGCTGTCATTCCTTGTCCATGTGCCAGTAAGCACGAGACCCGCGCCGGCGTCGTCGACACGGATCATGCCGGGTTGCACGCTGTTGTCGATGGTCATCGTTACCGGGGCGGAAATAGTTAGGTTGCCGGCGCTGTCCACCGCGCGCGCGAACAGCTTATGCGGGCCATCGAGCATGCCGAGTGTGTTCAGGGATGTGGCGTAAGGCGCCGCGGTGTCGACTGGCCCAATCTGTTCATGCGGCTCGAGGGAGCAACAGCGATCCCGATAGAACCCGACGGACTGGACCGCAACGTTGTCCGTGGCCTCGGCCGTGATGGCGAGCGTGCCAGACACGAGGGCGCCCGCGACTGGCGCCGTGATCGCAACGGTCGGCGGCACAAGGTCGGGATTGTGATTCACCGTTACCGTGAAGGGAGTCGAGTCGGCGACATTGCCGGCGGTATCAAAGGCCTGCGCCCGCAGCGGGTAACTGTTGCCGCTGGGGATATTGCTGGTGTCGCGCGTTACCTGATAAGGCCATTCGCTGTCTTCGCCAAGATAGGTCGCGCCGGCGTAGAACTTAACCTTGACGATGCCGCTGGTATCCAGCGCGGAGGCGGTAATCGTTGCGGTGCCAGTAACCGGCGACTGTGGCCCGGTGATCCCGACCAGGGGCGGCGTGCTTTCGAGTCCGCCACCGCGGCTGTCGCCACTCAGCACGCGAAATGCATCGATGACAATCCAGGCATTGTTCGGATCGGCAGTAACGCTGTCGCCGGTGACGTCAATTTCGAGCCGGTGGGGTCCTGGCGCAAGCCCGTCGATGCTGTAGACGACTGCCTGCGCGTAGCGACTCGCGGCATAGGTGTGTTTGGTGGCAAGGGATCCGCGCTCGGGCATGCTGATGTGCGCGACGCCCGCGGCGCAGGCACAGCGGTAGCCGATCCACTCGATGCCGGTGCCATTGAAGTCGATGTAGACCGACGCATTGGCGCTGCGCGATGCGCGCACGCTACCGCCGCTGACACTCGGGTCGGCGATGTCGATCCAGTCGCCGGTGTAAGTCAGCGCGGCGGCGCTGTCCTCGATCACTTGCCCGGACTGGCCGTCGTCGATATCAAAGGCGTCGATGGCGACATAGGCGCCATCGCCGGCGGCGGGATCCGTGCCTTGCATCTCGCCAGTCACTTCAATCCTCAGGACATGTTGGCCATTTGCCAGTCCGCTGGCGCTGAAAATGCCAGACTGCGGCGTGTTACGCGTGGCATGTGTGCCGGCGGTGGTCTGCAGCACCCCATCGATGTACACACGCGCAAATCCTCCCGCCAGGCGCGAGCGATAGCCGATCCACGCAATGCCGGTGCCGCTGAAGTTCACGGTGACGGCGGCGCCGGCGGATTTTGTCGCGGCCACGCTACCCCCGCTGACCGCCGAACCGTTGTAGGTTTGCCAGCTACCTTGATATGTGACAGAAGGATGCGCTTCCTCTATGCGCGTGATTGCGGCATTGGCCGCATAAGAGAAGCTCGTGCCGGTAATCAACAGGGCTAGTGAAGTCCACAGGCTGAATTTGTTCATCGCGCGCGGTCCTTTGTGTGGAGGAACCGGCCCAGCATGGTTGCGGGGAGATTGGCCGACAAGTGCCGGCACCCTTGACCGGGCGCGGAAGACTACTCACAACGGCGATGAACAATACCTCAGGAAGGTGACATGCTCAGCCACCGGAGATGGCGCCGATGATGATGAAGGCACCGTGGCGGGTGCCGGCCAGGACTCGTGCTCGGCTCATGCGGATCTCCTCTCTGTCAGGCGTGTTTTCGGAGTAGTCGAACGGGCTCGGCCCGAATCGACACGCTAGAGCACAAACAAATAGAGATAAAAGAGTAGGGGGCAGGCCACTCGCTGATCAAGAACCACCCGGTAGGGGGCTGTTCCCCCGGCGGTTCAGCGCTTGTGATCGTCCTTGCCCACCAGCGACAGGCCCGACAGGTCCGGACCCTTGTTGCCGCCACCGACTTCGCTTTCCGCCAGCGAGATCTTCAGGCGCAGGTTGTTCTTCGAGTCGGCGTTCTTCAGTGCTTCCTCGAGCGTGATCTTGCCCTCCTTGTAGAGGTGATACAGCGCCGAGTCGAAGGTACGCATGCCGGCATTCTCGGATTTTTCCATGACGTCCTTCAGTTCCTCGATCTTGCCGTTCTTGATGAGCTCGGCCACGCGCGGTGTACCGAGCAGAATCTCGATCGCCGCGGCGCGCCTGCCGTCGACGGTCGGAATCAGGCGCTGCGATATGAAACCGCGCAAGTTCAGCGACAGGTCATGGAACAACTGCTTGTGCCGTTCTTCGGGGAAGAAGTTGATGATGCGGTCGAGCGCCTGGTTAGCGTTGTTCGCGTGCAGCGTCGACAGGCAGAGGTGGCCGGTCTCGGCGAAGGCCAGAGCATGTTCCATCGTTTCCTGCGTGCGGATCTCGCCGATGAGGATGACGTCGGGCGCCTGGCGCAGCGTGTTCTTCAGCGCTTCTTCGTAGGACTTCGTATCGACGCCGACTTCGCGCTGGTTGACGATCGACTTCTTGTGCGGATGCACGAATTCGACCGGGTCCTCGATCGTGATGATGTGGCCGGCGTGATTCTGGTTGCGGTAGTCGATCAACGACGCGAGCGAGGTCGACTTGCCCGAGCCGGTGCCGCCAACGAACAGGATCAGCCCGTTCTTTTGCATCATCAATTCCGTTAGCACCGAGGGCAGGCCGAGCTTGCGGAAGTCGGGGATGTCGGTCTTGATCATACGGCACACCATGCCGACTTCATTGCGCTGCTGGAAGATATTCACGCGGAAGCGGCCGATACCGTCCGGCATGATCGCGAGATTGCATTCGGGACTCTTGTCGAACAGCGCGCGCTGTTCTTCGTTCATGACCCCGTAGGCAATGCGCTTGACGTCGCCCTCGGCGAAGCGCTCCGCGCGCATCGGCACCATCTTGCCGAAGGCCTTCATGCTCGGCGGCGCGCCGCAGGTGAGGAAGAGGTCGGAACCGTCCGCATCGACCATTTCCCTGAGTAGAACCTTGATATCGATGTCCATGGCGTTCCTGTTGCGTGGTGGCTGCTTGTTGCTGGTGTTATTGCGACTACTACTCAGTTGGGCTGCAGCGTGGGAAAACGCTTGGCGGTATACCAGGGCACTTCCTGCTCGTGCTTGCTGACTTTGTCGGCGACGCCGAGTGTCAGTGCGAACAGTGCCATTCGGATCAGCACACCGTTGTCCGTTTGCCGGAAGATGGCAAGGCTCGGGTGCAGGTTCAAATCGTTGTCGAGTTCATTGGCTTCGGCGCGCGAATCGCGCGGCAGCGGATGCATGATGACGGTGTTGGGCTTGCAGTGCAGCGTGTAGATTTCCTGGTTGAGGCGGAAGCGGCCGCGATAGATGTCGGCTTCGCGCTGGTCGCTGAAGCGCTCTTCCTGGATGCGCGTCAGGTACAGCGTGTCGTTGTTGTGCAGGCCTTCCTCCATGTTCTCGGTTTCGCTGACCGTGTGGCCGGCGCTGCGCAGGCGTTCGACGATCTCGCCGGGCATGCGCAACTCCTTGGGTGATACCAGCGTGAAGTGGATCTTGCGATACAGGCACAGTAGCTTGCCGAGCGAGTGCACCGTGCGGCCGTACTTAAGGTCACCGATCATCGCGATGCGCAGGCCTTCGACCGGCCCGGTGATGTTCAGCTCCTTCTTGATGGTGAAAAGGTCGAGCAAGGCCTGCGAGGGATGTTCCGCAGGGCCGTCGCCCGCATTGATGACTGGGACACGGCTTGCGCGCGCGAATTCCTCGACCGAACCGGCGACCGGGTGCCGCATCGCGACGATGTCGCTGTATCCACTGATGACGCGCGCAGTATCGTGTAGGGACTCGCCCTTCGAAATCGCGCTGGCCTTGATGTCGGTGGTTTCGCGGACATGGCCGCCGAGCAGGTTGAAGGCACAGCCGAAGCTTACGCGTGTCCGCGTCGAGGGTTCGAAGAAGAGGTTGCCGAGGATCGCGCCATCGAGCACGCGCGTACGCTTTTCACGCCGGGCATAAGGCCCCATTGCCTCCGCTACCCGAAACAGTTCTTCCACATCGCGGCTGTCGAACTGGTTGATGGAAAGAATGTGCGCGCCGGTGAATTGCATGGGATGGGTCTTCTGGTAGAACAAGCTGTCGTAGGGAAGAACAGGCTGTCGTGTGGATAAGCGCACTCTGTCGTGGGAAAGGAGCAACAGTCGTGCGTAACGGCAAACTGCCGCGGAATGTTACACGGATTGGCGTCCCGGGAAAATTGGCGCAGCGGGCGCGGAACCGTGCGACAGTATTGGCGTTTGCGGCTGGCCACGCGGGGCGGGCGGCTCTTATACTGTAAGGCGCTTGCTGACCGCGGTATTGCGGTTTGGCGGCGCGTTCCCCTCTCCCGGATCCTTCGTATGCCTCGCTCCAGGCAGTTTCCGCATCACGTCGTCAGCTCCCTCATCTTCTCGCTGCTCGTGCCCGCTCTGCTCGCCCTGGGTTTGGCCACGCAGGCGCCGCTCGCGCGCGCCGCAAAAGACTTCCCGGTCGACGGTGGCATCTCGCGGCAGGGCTATCCGGCGCTTGGTATCAACGACACCTTCGGGCGTTGGAATGGCACGGTAAAGCTCGTTTACGATCCGGATGGAAAGCCCGCCAACCTGACGAACGCTGAGGTCGTCGCCAGCCTCGCCGAAGCCACGAAGATCTGGGAACGCGTCAGCGGCATCCGCTTCGAACTGACCGGCACCGATGCCGCTGCCCGCGACGACAGCAACTCCAGCACGAAGGACGAACTCGTGCGCGTGTTCTGGGGCGAGGCGAGCGGCGCAGCCGGCCTCGCGGGTCCGGATTTCACCGATTACAGCACCGACGTTGGCTACTGGCTGTATGGCGATGGCTCGGTGGAGCTGAGCAATGTCAGCGGCGTGATCGAGAGCCAGGGCGAACTCCTCAGCGTACTGGTGCATGAATTGGGACACTTGCTGGGTCTCGGTCATTCCGACAACCCGGATTCGGTGATGTATGCGAATCCCTACAACTATCTCAACTATCCGCGCGCCGATGACATCCGCGCCGTGCAGGTGCTGTACGGGGCGCCGGCGGTGGCGATCGCCGTCGATCAACCCATTGCCGAGTGGCTGTACACCGTGCCGCCTGCCGCAAGCACCACGGTCACGCAGAATCTATTCAAGCGCAACGCGCATCCGCAGAGCGGCAGCGGTGCCTTCTTCGAGGTCAGGGACGCGACTGTCACCAGTATTGCCACCACCACCCCCAATGGCGCCTTCGTGTATCTGGGCGGCGGCATTGGTAACGGCGGCGCGGCCGTGAACATCGCGGCCACGCTGGTCGTCGTCGATCCTTTCGGTTACGTGTATTCCAGAGACAGCTGGACTCTGACCTGCTCGGCGAATTTTTCCTGTGTGTCCTTCAGTCCCAGCATCGCCCAGACCGATGTGCTCAAAACCATTCCCGGAACCTGGGAAGTCCATGTCGTCGATGAAGTCGCGAATCGCACGCTGCTGACGCTGCCCTTGCCGGTGACGACGACGGTCAGCTACAACCGTCCACCGACCGCGACGCTGACGGTGGCGCCAGGCTCGACGGCGACGCGCGCGGCATTCACGCTCACGGCGACCGATCCTGAAGGCGATCGGATCGAGGTGGTGTGGCGCCCGCCTGGACTCAACGACTTCGACGGCGACAACCGGGCCGATACCGATACCCGCAACACTTTCGCCTCCGGCGGCTCCACGACGCGCAGCTTCAATTTTGCGCGCACCGGCGTTCACATCTTCTACGTTGAGGTGCGCGATGACAGCCCGCGTTACGTCGACGCCCCCGGCAGCAGCGAGGCGGGCGAAGGCTTCCAGACGCTAATGAAAGTCACGCTCAGCTTGCCGGCAAGTGGCGCGCCCGTGGTGGATGTCGTGTCGACGCAAGTCGCGACCAGCAGCGTTGCCGGCGCGCCCACGCAGCAGGTGCTTGCAGCGGTGGCGACCTCGCCGGCAACCTTGTTGCGGGCACGCAATTCCGCGAACGGTAGCGATGTTGCCGTGAGCAACGGCCTGTTCCTGTACGGCGCGTCGAAAGACCAGGGCACGACGACGTCCACCAGCTTCAAGGTGGGCGACACGGTCAACATCGCCGCCAGCGTCAGTCCGCAGGCCGCCGACTCAGGCAAGGCAGCGGACATCTTCATTGTCGTGCGCACGACGACGCCGACGAGCGACACCTGGACTTACCGCAATAGCGGCGGGGTATTCGTGCCCTGGCCGAGCGTGGCGATCGCCGACCTGCGGCCCGCAGCGAGTGTCAGCAGCATGAAGTCGAGCGAAGCCTTCGAAGTATTCAGCGGCAAGCTGCTTGCGGCGCAGCATCGCATCTATGTCGGCTACCGCCTCAGTGGCGGGACCGTGCTGCTCTATACCGGCCAGGCGCTGAGCCTTACTGTCACGAATTAGGCGCGGCCACGGGAATTTGCGCTAGTATCGCCGCCATGAGCAGCATTCTCTGGCATGACTATGAAACCTTTGGCGGCGATCCGCGCTGTGACCGGCCTTGCCAGTTCGCGGCACTGCGCACCGATCACGATCTCAACATCATCGGCGATCCCGTCGAAATCTTTTGCAAGCCTGCCCCCGACTTCCTGCCTGACCCGGTGTCGGTGTCGATCACCGGCATCACGCCGCAGCACGCGCTGGCGAAGGGCGTCGTTGAGGCGGAGTTCTGCGCGCGCATCGCTCGCGAGTTCATGGAGGTGGGGACCTGCGGCGCCGGCTACAATAGCCTGCGCTTCGACGATGAAGTGACACGCTGCCTGCTATACCGCTGTTTTTTCGATCCGTATGAACGCGAATGGAAAAATGGCAACTCGCGCTGGGATCTCATCGATCTCGTGCGCATGACACAGGCGCTGCGTCCCGAAGGCATCAATTGGCCGTTGCGCGACGACGGCAGCCCGAGTTTCCGGCTCGAGGAATTGACGCAGGCCAACGGCATCGAACATGTCGGCGCGCACGATGCGCTGGTCGACGTGCGCGCGACGATCGCGATGGCGCGGCTGATAAGGGACAAACAACCAAAGCTGTACGACTACGTGTTCAACCTGCGCAGCAAGCACCGCGTATTGCCGTTGCTGGATCTCGTGAAGCAGGAGCCGGTCGTGCATATCTCGCGCATGTTCGCGGCGAGTCGCGGTTGCATCGCGCTCGTGCTGCCCTTGTGCAGGCATCCGCAGAATCCCAATGGCATCGTCGTTGCTGATCTGTTGAGCGCGCCAGATGCGTGGATGAAGCTGGATGCCGACACGCTGCGCGCCCGTCTGTTTACACGCCGCGAAGACCGCGTCGAGGGTGAGGAGCGCATTCCGCTGAAGACAGTGCACATCAACCGCTGCCCCGCGCTGGCGCCGATCAGCGTGCTGACGCCCGCCGTGCTTGAGCGCCATGCCATCGACATGGAGCTCGTCTATCGGCACCGGCAGGAGCTACTCGCCGAAACCGGACTTGCCGCGCGCTTGCGCACTGTGTTCGAGGATAGCGGCCGCGAGAAGGAAAGCGACCCGGACGCCATGCTGTACAGCGGCGGCTTTTTCGACGACCACGACCGCCGGCTGCAACAGCAGGTGCGGCAGATGCAGCCACAGCAACTGGCGACGACCTCATTGTCCTTCCACGACGCGCGCCTGCCGGACTTGCTGCTGCGCTACCGTGCACGCAACTTCCCCGACACGCTCAGTGCGCACGACCAGCAGTCCTGGCATGGCTACTGCCGTAGCAGACTGCGCGGCGAGCGCGCGGGCCCTGGTGTCACCCGCGTGCAGTTCGATGAACAGTTGCCGCGTGTCGCGGAAAAACTCGGCCCCGAGAAGACGGCCGCGCTGCGCCAGTACGCGGACGCGCTGTGCCAGCGCTGGGATGTACTTTGAACGCGGGCATTCCGCCAGGCAAAGGACGCGGGACAGGTCGGCTTTGCATCGCAATTGGTTAGCGCACATGATCGCCCCGGTAAAAAGTGCTCTGGCCTCCTCTGGACCTGAACCGACGAAATGACACCCGCGCAACTCTGGAAGAACCTTGGACCCGGCCTGATCGTCGCTGCCACTGGCCTCGGCGCGGGTGACATCGTCGCCGCTGCCGTCGCTGGCGCACAGTACGGCACGACGCTGGTGTGGGTCGCGCTCGCGGGCGGCCTGTTGAAGTTCTGCCTCAACGAAGGCATTGGGCGCTGGCAGCTCGTCACCGGCACGACCTTGCTTGAAGGCTGGATCACGCACCTGCCCAAACTCGTCACGCTGTATTTTTTCCTGTACCTGCTGCTCTGGAGCTTCATGGTGGCAGCCGCGATGATGGCGGCGACCGGGCTGGGTTCCTACGCGCTGTGGCCGGTGCTGACAGTGCAGCAGTGGGGCGCGCTCTTTTCTCTCATCACGGCGGCAATCGTGTGGAGTGGCAAGTGGGCCTTGTTCGAAGGCCTGATGAAATTCTGCATCGCGCTGATGTTTGTCACCGTGCTTGCCTGCGCCGCGCTCGTGCTGCCGAATGCGCCGAGCCTGCTCGCCGACGCGTTCCGGCCGGGCATTCCGGACGGCAGCGTCACGACTGTGGTCAGCGTCATGGGCGGCGTCGGCGGCAGCGTGACGATCATGAGCTACGGTTACTGGATCCGCGAAGCGGGCTGGAAGGGCAAAGGCATGCTGACGACGATGCGCTGGGATCTCGGCGTGTCGTACACGCTGACGGCGCTGTTCGCGATGTGCGTGCTGATCCTCGGCGCCGGGGTCAGGCCGGAAGTGATCCAGGGCAACGGCATGGCGGTGGCTTTCGCTGACCAGCTCGTGCCGTACACGGGGCAGCCTGGGCGCTGGCTCTTCCTCGTCGGCTTCTGGGGCGCGGTGTGGAGTTCGATGCTGGGCGTATGGCACGGTGTGCCCTATCTATTCGCTACCTTCGTTCGACACTACCGGCGCGACAGGGAAGCCCGGCGCCTGCGAGGCAGGCCATTCAGTGCGCAGGCGTCCGCGCCGCGGCAGCCAGACGCAGGACAAGGGGATAGCGCGGTCGTCGCAGCAGGGGATACAGGGCTCGAGGCAGGGCCTGGTGATCAGGCCCATGACATCGTGCGCAGTCCGGAGTATCGCGGCTTCCTGCTGGCCATGTGCCTGCTGCCGATGTTGCTGCTCGTGTTTCGCGCGCCGGTGCAGGTGGTGCGGCTGTACACGATCACGGGCGCGCTGTTCATGCCGCTGCTGGCGGTGTTGTTGCTCTATATGAACCGCCCGAGGTGGCTCGGCAAGGAGGCTAACAGCGTGTTGATGCAGGCCTGCCTCGCGCTGTGCCTCGGGCTCTTCGTTTACCTGCTGTTCACCGCCCCGTCCGCGTAGGTAGAATGCACGGCGTCGGTATCGAAGGACCCCCCGGAAGGTTCAGTTAAATGCATGATTTTGAAGATATTCGGCCTTATCGTGATGATGAGGTCAGGGGGGTCGTGGACGCGCTGCTCGAAGACCTCGATCTGTCACGGGCACTGGGCAAGTTCCGGCATCCCAAACTCTTTCGCCTGTTTCCAGGCCCGATCACGCGGCTCGTGCAGTCAGCGCTTAAAAAAGAGCTGCGCGACGTCAACACCGTCCACGACGTCCAGGTCATCATCGAGAAGTATCTCGACAAGGTCATCGAGACCACCACCGACGGTTTGACGCACAGTGGTCTCGACCAGCTGGACCCCTCCGTTCCATGGCTGTTCCTCAGCAATCATCGGGACATCACGATGGATCCGGCGCTGGTCAACTACATGCTGTACCACCACGGCTTCGACACGCTGCAGATCGCGTTCGGCGACAACCTGCTGAAGCGGCCCTTCCTCAGTCACCTGATGCGATTGAACAAGAGCTTCATCGTGAAGCGCTCGCTGCAGGGCAAGGACAAGCTGGCCGCGAGCAAGCAACTGTCGGCGTATATCAGCCATTGCATCCAGACCGGACAGAACGTGTGGATTGCACAACGCCAGGGGCGCGCGAAGGACGGTATCGATGAAACCGAAACCGCGGTGCTGAAGATGCTGCATATGGCCGGACGTGAAAGCGGCCTGCCCTTGCACGCCGCGATGAACGGGCTGCACATCGTGCCGGTGTCGATCTCGTATGAATTCGATCCCTGTGACGGCGCCAAAGCCATCGAGTTGCACGCCATCGCGACGACTGGTTGCTTCATCAAGGACGACAATGCCGACGTCCGCAGCATTCTTGCCGGCATGGTTGGCAGGAAAGGCGCCGTGCATGTCGGCTTCGGCACTGCCATCCGCGTACCGGACGATGCGACGGCGGACAGCGTCGCCGCATTGATCGATGCGCAAATCGTTGCCAACTACCGGCTGCATCTCGTGAACTACCTTGCCGTCGAAAAGCTGCGTCCCGACTTCATGGACTTTGGCGGATTGCCGGCCCTGTTCGGTATTGGTGCGGCAGAAGTGAAAGCCAAACGCGACGAGTTAGACAGGCGTCTGCACGCCTTGCCGGCCGATCTGCATCCCTACGTGCTTGCGATGTATGCGAACCCGGTGTTGCGCAAGGCGGGGATCGGCAGTAATTCATCCGCAGTATCCGCCTAGATTCAGGCCGGCGGCCAAATGGGGCTAAATGGGGGGCTAAATGGGGTCAGAGCCCTATTTTTTTCGGGCTATTTCGTTGTAACCGGCTACAGTGGAAAAAAATGGGGCTCTGACCCCATTTAGCTTCCGAATCGGGATTCGACCCCACCCATGCTGTCCGACGACATCAAGAAAACCATCCAGACCACCTACACGCAGCTGCTCGAACGCAAGCAGATGCAGAAGCGTGGCGGGCAAAAGCGCATGATCGCGGAAATTGCGCGCACACTGGCCTGCGTCGAACGTGATGAGGAAGGACGGCGCTCGGCGCCCGAGCCGGGCATCTGCGTCGTTGAAGCCGGCACTGGTACCGGTAAAACGCTCGCGTACCTCGTCGCTGCCTTGCCGGTGGCGATGGCGCTGGAGAAAAAACTCGTCATCGCGACGGCGACGGTTGCGCTGCAGGAACAGGTGCTGAACAAGGATATTCCCGACCTGCTGCGCAACAGCGAACTGAAATTCACCTACGCGCTCGCGAAGGGCAGGGGGCGTTATCTCTGCCTCGCCAAGCTCGATAACGCGCTACGCAGCAATACCAGCAATGACGCCATGCGTGACCTGTTCAAGGTCGAAGTGCAGGACCCCGCGACGCTTGATCGCGCGCTGTACGAAAAGATGCTTGAAACCCTGAGCCAGGGTGAATGGCAGGGCGACCGCGACGAATGGCCTGAGTCGCTCGATGACGATACGTGGCGGCCCGTGGCAGTCGAACAGGGCCAGTGTGCTGGTAACCGCTGCTCCTACTTCCAGACCTGCTGCTACTTTCGCAGCCGCGCCAATCTCGAAAAGGCCGACTGCATTGTCGCTAATCATGACCTCGTGCTGTCCGACCTCGCGCTCGGCGGCGGCGTGATCCTGCCGCATCCGGGCGAGTCGATTTACGTGTTCGACGAAGCGCACCAGCTACCGGGCAAGAGCCTGTCGCACTTCTCCTACTTCCTGCGCCTTGGCAGCACTGGCAAGTGGCTCGAACAATTCGGCGGCATCATGCAGCGCATCATTACCGGACTGCAGGTGGGCCGTTTGCAGGCGCTGCTTGGCGAGGCGGTGGTTCTGTGCACGACGATACGCGCGAGCCAGCTGGATGTGTTCGCGGTGCTGCGACAGTTCCGTGATCGCGCCGAAGCGACGAATGGACGCGGCGACGTCAGCCAGTTCGTGTTCCTGCGCGGCATCGTCGACGATGATCTGTGCGACATGCTCGATGCGCTATGCAGCGAATTCGGCGAGCTCGCCGCGCGTTTCGGCAAGGTTTCTGATGTGTTGAAGGAGTGCATGGAGAGCGACAGCGGCGAGCTCGATCGCCAGCAGGCCGAAACCTGGTTCCCGATCTTCGGCAGCGCCTACATGCGCGGCCTCGGCGCTGCCGCCTGCTGCCGCGAGTTCGGCAAGCACGATGCTGGGGGCGGCGCGCCGAACGCACGCTGGCTGACCTTCCACGAGAATGCAGGCGACATGGATATTTCGCTGTCGACGAGCCCGGTACTTGCTGCCGCCGCGCTCGAGGAAAAACTGTGGGATGCATGCTTCGGCGCAGTGCTGACCTCGGCGACGCTAACGGCGCTCGGCAGCTTTGAGTTCCTGCGCCAGCGCTGCGGTTTGCCGGCATCGACGAATTACCATCGCATCGCTAGTCCTTTCACGTACCACGAAGCCGCGAAGTTGCGCGTTCCACGCACCGGCTTCGATCCATCGAACAATGCCGGGCACACACAGGCAATCGCCGAGCTGCTGCCGAAGCTGTTGACCGACAGGAGCGGCGCGCTCGTGCTCTTCAGCTCACGCAGGCAGATGCTCGATGTGCTCGGCCTCGTGCCCTCGGCATTCCGGCAAACGGTGTTATGCCAGGATGATTTTTCGAAGCAGGAGTTGCTGCGCCTGCATCGTGAAACGGTCGATCGCGGGCAGATCAGCGTGATCTTTGGCCTCGCCAGTCTCGCCGAGGGCATCGACTTGCCCGGCAACTATTGCACGCACGTGGTCATCGCCAAGATTCCGTTTCCGGTGCCGACAGATCCGGTCGATTCAACGCTTGGCGAGTGGGTCAAGGATCAGGGTCGCAATCCTTTCCAGGAAATCAGCGTGCCTGAAGCGGCATTGCGTTTGATCCAGGCGAGCGGACGTTTGCTGCGGCAGGAGAGTGATACCGGGACGATTACGATTCTGGATGAGCGCCTTGTCACAAAGTTTTACGGTAAGGCGATACTGGATTCGTTGCCGCCCTATGAGCGTGTGATTTTCTAGCGCGGTGCAGCCGACGCGGAATCGCCACAGACGCGGCACAGCCCCGACACTCGGGCAGAACCAGCGGCTGGTTCCGCGGGTCTCAGCCTTGTGCAGCGGCAGGAGAGGCGAAGCGCTAAATGGGGTCAGAGCCCATTTGATTTATTAAGACGCCTGACCAGGTGAGCGTTTTGCGTCCTTTGCGTGCTGGCCCCATTTGCGCCACGACGGTGCACGGCACTGTGCGCATGGCTGCTAAGCCGGTGGCTGCGTCGAGGTTCGCAAGCAACCGCTATCTGGTCTGACATAAATCCAACACCCCTTCGACGCGCAATTGCACCCGCTACGGGCGAGTCTGCTGTGCTTCAGAAGTTGCAACAGGCGTGATGGCGGGTAAAGAAGTCTATGAAGACAAGCGTATAAAACTAGTAGCTTTGTGTTTGCTGAAGGCCCGCTGCGTTGCGCTAAGTGAGGAGAAGTCCACTGGCACGGGAAGGACGGCGAAACGCCGGTATGTGTCCGCAACGGAACAGACACCTTTGCCGGAAGACAAGATTCTTAACAAATCAAATGGGCTCTGACCCCATTTAGCCGTGCGTTGCTTTCCGCCGCGGAGAGCTGACACCAGCGGAACCAGCCGCTGGTTCTGCCCGAGTGTCGGGGCTGTGCTGAGTCTGGGGCGATTTCGCAGACGCAGGCTAAGCGCTCCCCAGAAGCAGCACAAATTTGGCAGGCAGACTAACGTCACAGGCAGCCCAATCCTGCGCTGCTCATACGCCGCAAGAATCAGCAGCGAATGATTTCCCGCTGCCGCAGGTACTCGAGCACCCGTGCCGCGCTCTGCTCGGGCGTGTTGTCGCTGCTGACGATGAGCTCTGGACATTCCGGCGCTTCGTAAGGCGAACTGATCCCGGTGAAATCTTTGATTTCGCCGCGGCGTGCCTTGGCATACAACTGCTTTGGATCGCGTCGTTCGCATTCACTGAGCGGCGTGTCGACGAAGATCTCGATGAAGGGCAATGAACCCTGCTCGTGGATCTGGCGCGCGAGTGCGCGATCCTTGCGGAAAGGTGAGATGAAACTCGCGATCGCGATCATGCCCGAGTCGGCGAACAGCTTGGCGACTTCGCCGACGCGGCGGATGTTCTCCGTGCGATCGCTGGCCGAGAAACCGAGATTGTTGTTGAGACCATGACGGATATTGTCGCCGTCGAGCACGTAAGCCTTGTAGCGGCTCTGCACGAGCAGGTGTTCCAGCAGGAAGGCCAGCGTGGACTTGCCAGCGCCACTGAGCCCGGTGATCCACAGCGTGGCGCCCTGCTGGTTAAAAATCTGGGCGCGTTCAGCGCGTGGCACGCGGCCCTGTTGCCAGACGACGTTGCTGCTTTTCTGAGCCATAGGCGCCTACTCGAACTGCGCGGACTGTGGAGCTGAGGTAGCGCCTGCGCCGACGCGGCGGATGGAAAGTATCGTGATGTCCTGCAGAGGCCGCTCCGTTGCATCGACCCGCACCTTGCCAATTGCGTCGAGCGTCTCGAGCCCGGCGCGCACCTTGCCGAACACCGTATGCCTGCCAGTCAGCCAGTCCGCGTCGGCAAGCGTGATAAAGAATTGCGAGCCATTACTGTTAGGGCCGCTGTTGGCCATTGCGATGACGCCGCGCAGCGGCGCGCGCGACTGCAGAGTGTCGGTGTAGCGATAGCCGAGCAGCTCGTGTGCTTGCTTGACCGTCATCGAGCGCAGGCGTTGTTCCACGGCATCGACGCGCTCTTCGAGGCTTGCGCGGCTCGTAATGCCCATCTGCGCATACAGCGGAACCAGCACACGCTGCTGGAAGTCTTCCTGGTTGCGGATCCCGAGCACGGGGTTGGGATAGCCGTCGGCATCGACCAGTGTCATCTGGTCGAGGCCGAGACTGCGCGCGCTGATTTCATCGGCGAATGCATAGCCGGGTCCGCCCTCGAGGGTGCCGTTCGGGCTGCCGGCCTGGATCATGAAGTCCGCGACCACGCGATGAAAAGTCAGGCCATCGTAGAAGGGCCGTGTTGCCGGCTGGCCAGTGTAGGGATCCGTGAAGGGTTTCGTGCCTTCAGCCAGGCCGAGGAAATTGGCGACAGTTTCGGGCGCTTCGCTGGGGAACAGTTCCACCAGCATGTCGCCGCGCGTCGTCGAAATGACGACCAGCGGGTTTGCGGGATTCTCGATTTCAGCGCTGACGGGGCGGCCCTCGAGTTCCACATTGACGGTCGGCAGAATCGGCGTCGCCGGCTGCAAGACTGGGACGGTCGCGATGGCAGCAGCAGGGGCTTGCGGCGGCGCGTCCGCGGCGCTGGCAAAGCCAGCGGCCAAGCCGCACAACAGGCTACAAGCGAGGTGTTTCAGGTAGGTTTTCATGGCGCGAGTCTACCATCAAAGGCGCGCAGGCGGCTTCTCGCCGGCGCCGCGCCGTGGCTGCGCTCAGCGCCGTTTCAGCAGGCTCTTGACGCGCGCGACGAGCTGGATAGTGGAGTAGGGCTTGAGGATGTAATCGTCCGCACCGAGATCGTAGCCCTTGATGATTTCGGCTTCGCTGCCCATCGCGGTCAGCATGATGACTGGCATCTGCCGTAGCTTCATTTCGCCACGAATACGCATCAGCACGGCAAACCCGTCGAGCATCGGCATGCGCACGTCGAGGATCACGAGTGAATAACTTTTCTTCGCGAGCATGTCGAGCGCAAGCTGGCCGTTGTCGACAACATCGACGCTGAGGCCTTCGCGTGACAGGCGTTGCTTGAGGTTGGCGGCCTGCAGGGTATCGTCTTCGGCGACAAGAACGGACTTGCCCGCATAACTTGCTGCGGCCGTGGGCTCGCTTGCCGCGACAACCGGTGCAATCGGCGCCGTTTCGGCACCCAGCGGCACCAGGCTCAATTCGCGTTTTTCAGCAGCGGCACCCTTGCGCAGCACGGCGTCTATGGCGAGTGCCACCGCGTGCGGATCGTAGGGCTTCAGGAAGAATTTGTCGGCGCCCATGCTCATGCACTCAACCCGCACCGTGTCGCGTTCTATCGCGGACAATACGAACACGGGCGTCGGCAATTTGTACTCGATCTTGATCTCGCGCAGGATTTCGCGGCCATCGCGATCGGGCAGCACGAGGTCGAGCAGGATCAGTGAAAACGGGTGTTTGACGAGTTGTTCTTCGCCGCCGGCGGCCGTTTCGGCAACGACCACTTCGTAGTTGCCAGGCTTGCGCTGCAAGGCCTCACGGATCATCAGCGCGTTGTCGGCGTCGTCGTCGATCAGCAGAATGCGGAAGGCCTCGGCAACAGCGACCTTTGCTTCACTGGCTTTCGCCGGCGCGTCCTTCAACACCTTGACGAGCAGCGTCAGCTTGCGAATCAGGTCCTTGTCTTCGGCGAGTTCAACCTCCTTTGCCGCAACGCTGATCTCGGGGAAGCCAAAGGTTGCGCCAGAGCCATGCAGCGAATGCGCCATAAGGCGAATCTTGCGATCGATCTCCACGTCACCGGCGCGATATTCGCGCACGAGTATCTTGATGGCTTCGATACGCTCATTGATCGAAGCGAGGTATTGCCTGGTGAGATCGTCCTGCATGTTGCTCCGCGTGCCGCTGTTTTGCGTTAGGGGCGCGAGCTTACAGGTGCGCCCGGGGGCAGGCAACGGCGCTGCAGCGCCGCGGCAAGCGTCGCGTGCATTGACTCGGCACCATCGGAGCCGTGCCTAGCGGCGAACCCGGCGGCCGCTGACGCTGAGGCGGAGGTTGGTGTCGTTCCATAGCGGATAGTGGCTGCAGAACTGCAGCGCGATGAACAGCATCATGATCCATTCGACGGCATCCTCGATGCTGTCATAACCGGCGTAAGTGGCGTCGAGCACGATCGACAGCAGGCCGATCGCGAGCAGCAGCGCGGCGGCTTTGCGTTGCCAGTGAAATACGCGCGCGTGCAAGTGATTCATCGCGCGCGCGTGCAATGGAACAGAAAGCGCAGCTGCGCCACGTAGGTCAGCGAGAAGAACAGGATGATGCCGGTCTGCCGGGCCCAGCGGTACTCGTTGCTTTCGCCGAGCGCGACGACGTACAGCAGCAGGAACAGCGCGGCGACGGTGCCGGTGGCGACCATCATTCGCGCGCGGACGCCATAGGTCACGCGCAGCCACTGCCCGGCTAACCACCAGAATCCGACTGCGCACAGGGCCGCCGGCAGCATCAGCAGCTTGAACACGAGCTTTTCCGGAACTTCGCGCCCGGTCGCGCTGATCGAGGTGCAGCTGTCCCAGTACGGCAGGCACCACGCAACATGGCCGTAGCTGGCGGCGAGCACGTAGGTCAGGTGCACGCAAAGCAGTGGTAACAGGCCTGTAAACAGCGCAAAGGGGGCGAGTCGCATCGGAAATCGTCGGCGCGGGGGATCGCGCATTGTGTGGGGGCTTTTGGTATGAGGGCAAGGCTGGCCCATACCCGCGCGGTTTTGGTATCCTGTGGCCATGCCTATCTTCGAATTCAAATGTCAGAAATGCTCGCGCGAGTTCGAGAAGCTCGTGCGTGTCAGCAGCGATGTCCCCGTGTGCCCGGACTGCCAGAGCACCGAGGTCGAAAAAATGATGTCGCTGTCGGTTGCGATCAGTACCCAAAAGACGCGTGCCCGCACCACCGCCATCGCGAGAGCCAAGGGCAAGGCGATCAAGAAAGAGCAGGACCACGCGCAGCGTGAGTACGAGCGCAACTACATCAAAGACCACTCATAGGTCGCTGGCGACCGTCAAAGCTTCGGGGTAAAACACAATGAGAACTCCCGACCTTGCCGACCTGAAACTCCTTCGTCGCACCCTGCTCAGGGGCCTGGCTGTAACTGCCGCGCTGAGTACTCCCGGATTTTCCATACTTGCCGCGCAGCAGCCGCGCAAACTCGGCCTGATCTTCCCGCCAGCGGGGCGCGGTGTGCCTGAAGAAGGTCTCGCGCTATACGGTGACCGCATCGAATACCTCATCGAGAACCTTGGCCTCGAAACGATGACGCCGGAAGGTTACGACGCGGTACTGGAGCGTATTGGTCCTTGCGCCGAACGACTTGCAGCGCTGGGCGCCGAAGCCATCGTGCTGACTGGTACCTCGCTGACGTTCTATCGCGGCGAAGCCTATAACCAGGAAGTGACGCGCCTCGTGCGTGACGCAAGTGGCTTGCCGGCGACGACGATGAGTACAGCGGTAATCGATGGACTCAAGGCGGTGGGGGCGACGCGCGTCGTGGCGCCGACCGCGTATAACGATGAAGTGAATGAGCGTCTGCGCGCTTTTCTTGGCGAACACGGTTTCGAAGTGGTGAAGATCCAGGGACTTGGCATCGAAGCCGTGGAAGACATCAATCGCGTGACGCAAGAGCAATTGCTCGAGTTCTGTTCTGGTGTGGCTGCGTCAGCGGCCGGTGCCGATGCGGTGCTCGTATCCTGCGGTGGCTTGCGCACGCTTGAAATAGTCGCGCCGCTCGAACAACGCAGCGGCTTGCCCGCTATCACGAGCATGCCGCATGCCTTGTACTACGGCGCCAGGTTGCTCGGCATGGACCCGAGCGTCGACGGATATGGGCGCCTGATCGCGATGGCGTAAGCGCGCCTCTAGGTGTTCGATCCCGCCAGGAAACGATAGCGCGGCAACAGGGCCAGAAGCACGGCCGACGCCGTCAGTATGCCGGCGGCGACATACAGGCCGGTGTCATACGAACCGGACTCCTGACGCATCCATGCCAGTCCGGTAATGCCCAAACCCGATCCCAGGTAGAACATCGCGAACACGGCGCCGTAGGCTTTGCCATAGGCAAGGTTGCCGTAGTAGCGCTTGACGAGGAAGGCCAGCACGTCGAACTCCGCGCCGAGCAGGAAGCCGATGAGAATCGCGCTGAGGATCGCCGCATCGGGATACAGGGCGTAGATGATGCAACCGAGTGCACCGCCGATGGCGACAGTCTGCATGACGCGGGGCGCGAATATATGGTCAATGACGAAACCCACCGTGACGCGCGCCAGCAAGAGTGCAAAGCCGAATACCGTGGAAACCAGCGCGCGCGCGTCTTCCGGGCTCCAGCCGGCTTCGGTCAGCAGCGGCACCTGCTGGCTGACGAGACTTGTCGCCGTCAAACCGAGCAGGAAGAAAGCGATGTTCAGTACGATGAAGGACTTTTCGCGCTTGATCTCATCGAACGACATTCCGCGCGCCGCTGAGTTGCTCAGCTTGTGCGCGGCGGCTTGCTCGGTGCTGGGTTCCTTCAACAGGAAGTACACGACAGGCCAGCTGACGCAGATCACCAATACGCCGAGCCCAAGTAGTGCGCCGCGCCAGCCGTATAGCGGAATCATCGCCGCGGTGAACAGCGGCACCAGCGTACTACCGACGCCGATGCCAGCATTGGCGCAGCCGAGCGCGAAGCCAAGCTTGCGATCAAACCATTGCGATACCGCTTGCAGATAACCGAGCGGCCAGAGTCCAAGGCCGAGGATCGGCACCAGCGCCCATAGCAGGTAATAGACGTAGAGATTGGGCGGCGTGAAATACAGCGCCATGAGGCTGAGACCGAACAGCGGGATCGAGGTCAGCACAGTGCGGCGCGGGCCGTAGCGGTCGACGCACCAGCCCTGCAGCGGCGAGACGGCGACGATCATGTAGGCGACGAGCGTGAACGCGAAGGCGACCTGCACGCGGGTCCATTCGAACTCCTGTTCGATGGGCTGTATATAGGCGCTGATCGTCAGCACCGCGATGACGCTTGGACCAAGCGCAAGACCGACGACGGAACCGAGCGTAGTAAGAATGCCGGAGCGCTTGGCTTCGGAGCCGGAGCTGGCTTGCATGAAATCCCCTTATCTTGCCTGTTGGTTGTTTTTATATGCGCATGGCGCGCCGGTAGCATAGCGCGTTACAGCAAAAGAAAGGGAGCGTGGCACCGGCTCGCGTGTATCCATGTTATGGATGCATAGTATTCAGTTCGGTGGATGCCTGAAGCCGTCAGCGACTGAACGCATGGCATTCAGGTAAAAGGAGAGCCGTCAGCAGGTAAAGGAGAGCCGTCAGCGCTGATTAGTTGCGGCTTACGTCGATGCGCAGCAGTTGTCCGACCTGCAGCACATCATCGGTCAGGCTATTCTGCGCGCGCAGCACGTTGACCGTGGTGCCGTAGCGACTGGCGATACGCCACAGCGTTTCACCGCGACGTACGCGATGCGTGACTTCGGTAACAGCGGCCACTTGCTTGGGCGCCGCTTCATTTGTCGCAGGCGCGAGCGATGCCGCGACGGCGGTGGTGTTGGCGGTGCTGCTGGCCGGCGTGTCACCCGGGATCTGTAGCTTCTGGCCGACCTGCAACAGGTCGCCATTCATGCCATTGGCGGCGCGCAACTGCGCAATGCTGACGCCGGTTTTGGTGGCGATGCGCGACAGTGAGTCGCCGCGGCGCACGACGTAGTCGGTCGTCGAGGTCGATACGGTCGCGACGTACTGTTCATAGGTCTGGGTGAATACGGCCACGTGGTAATGCGGTGGATTGCGTTCGCGGGTCACGTCGATCACGCCCGAGCCTTCGAGCGACAGAAGCGTCTTTTCGAGCCAGGAGCGGCAACCGGAACTTTGCGGAATGCGCAGATCCGCGGCCATGCCCGTCGGATGCACGGAGGCGCTCGAGGCATTGGCGGGTTGACGATTCAGCGGACGGGTCAGGCTGGTGACAACCATTTTGTCGTTGCAGGCAGTCTGGTATTGCGAGGCGAGGCGATCGAGGAACATTTTTACGCCGGGCCTGGCGTACGGATAGGAAACGTCCGACAACTCCATGTAGCGATTCGCGCTGACCTTGACGAGGTGGCCGCGGTCGACGAACTGCGTCACTGCCTGGCCATTCTCGAGGAAGGAATAGCCGTAGCGCACGGCCTCCTGGTTTTGACGAGTCATCGACTGTGACGAGCCCTTGAGGGTCTGGGCCTGTACCGGAGTAGCCGTGGTTACGGCGGTGATGACTGCGGCAGTAGTCAGAAGCGCGATGGCCAGTTTGAGCATGTTCGCCTGTCCCGAAGTGGCTCCGGCCGCGACGCCTGGAGCTGCAATGGTTGTCGTTTTATTACGACCTTGCTCGTGGTCCGCCTGAGCCCGGAATTGAATCGGAAACGGCGATCGCTGACGGCAAGGTCGACGGAATCTTCTCGTGAATCCTGAGATTTGTCTAGTATAGCCTTGATTTGGTTGATGAAAACCCCTTTTGCAGGCTTTCGGCAAAAAAACTGGAAATTACTGCAACCGCGCCCCTCTCAGACAGCAAGTGCCGGGCTTGAGTTCCAGCATCGCTCAACAGAGGCTCAGCGGGGCTCACGCTAGCAAAAAAGTCCGGGGTTGAACCGCCCCGCGCAGGCTTTTTCTGCAATCAGCGGACTTTTTCTCACTGCCCAATACAGCTCCCGACGTGGGCTAGTCTCGTAGTACATTCGGACCCAAAGCTGTGTCACGGTCGTTACAAACACGGAGGGGGATGCGGGTGAGTGAAGAAGAAAAATCAGGGTTCGAGCTGAAGCGCCGGCACGTAGTCGCTTGCATGTGCGCATTGAGCGCGGGGCTGCCCTTGCATGCCAGCGCGCAGGACGCGGCGACAATGCAGCCACCGCAGGTCGACGACTTGCTCGCCTACGCCTTTGGCGACAGGGCAGGACAGGCGGTCGCCATCGACGATCTTGCCATCGACACGCAACAGGTCTTCGCATTCGCGCTCGATCCCGCTACCGGAAATATGCGCAACGGTACGCGGATGAACCAGGTCGTGCTCGTACGCCTGGATCCTGCGACGCTGACGCCAGATACCGCCGCGCGCAGCGCGAACGGCGTCGTCGCATACTCCGGCGTGTGTAGTCACACCGGTTGCGATGTCACTGACTGGAACGGCGAGTTCAAAAGATTCCAGTGTCCTTGTCACGAGTCGCAGTTCGATCCGCACGACGGCGCGCGCGTGGTCGGCGGCCCAGCGCCATGGCAGCTCGCGGCGCTGCCGCTGAAAGAAATCGACGGCAAGCTCGCAGTGGCGGGCACCTTCGAAGGTCGGCTCGGGTTTCCGCAACCGGGACAGAGTCCATTCGGGATCTAGAACAATAAAAACACACGAGGGGAAATCATGAAGAACATCAAGACAAAAATGGCACTGCTCGCACTCACTGCGCTGCCTGCGCTCGTGCAGGCCCAGGATCTCGCGGCGATGCGCGACGTTAGTGATGAACGCCTGCGCGCGCCCGAACCGGAAAACTGGCTGATGTTCCGCCGCGAGTACAGCGGCTCCGGTTTCAGCCCGCTCGACCAGATCACGCCTGACAACGTGGCGCGCCTGAAGCCGGTGTGGACGCTGTCGACCGGTGTCACCGAAGGCCACCAGAGTCCGCCGATCGTCAATGATGGGGTCATGTACGTCACGACGCCGCTGAACCTCGTGTACGCCGTCAATGCGGCCACCGGGGATGTACTGTGGGAGTATCGCCGCCAGTTGCCCTTCGACCTGAGCCTGATCCATCCCACCAACCGCGGCGTCGCGCTGTACGGCGACAAGGTGTTCATGGCGACGTCGGACGCGGTGCTCGTTGCGCTTAATGCGCGCACCGGCGAAGTCGTATGGGAAAAGCCGGTCGCCGATTACAGGACGGGTTACTACATGACGATGGCGCCGCTCGCGGCCAATGGCAAGATCATGGTCGGCGTATCGGGCGGCGAGCGCGGTATTCGCGGATTCGTTACCGCGCTCGATGCCGAGACCGGCGCTGAAGCGTGGAAGACCTATACCATTCCCGCGCCGGGTGAACCGGGTAGCGAAACCTGGCCGGGCGATAGCTGGAAGACCGGCGGTGCGCCGGTATGGGTTACTGGCACCTACGACCCCGCGCTCAACATTTCGTACTGGGGTACGGGCAATGCCGGACCCTGGGTCGGCGACGCGCGGCCGGGCGACAATCTTTATGCAAACTCGGTCATCGGCCTCGATGTCGACACCGGTGAACTGAAGGGTTATCACCAGTATCACTGGAACGATTCCTGGGACTGGGATGAAGTGTCGCCGCCGATGCTGCTCGATGTGACGCGCAACGGCCGGACTTTCCCCGCACTCGTGCATGCGGGGCGCAACGGTTATCTGTGGACGCTGGAACGCAAGCCTGACGGCATCAGCTTTGTCGACGCCAAACCTTTCGTATACCAGAACGTATTCACATCCATTGATTCGGTCACGGGCAGACCCACATATAACGAAGACGCGAAGCCTGGACTCGACAAGCCGGGTTCGTTCTGTCCCTCGTTGTCGGGCGGCAAGAACTGGACGCCGGCGGCCTACAGTCCAGAAACGAAATTGCTGTACATACCCGCCAACGACAACTACTGCTCGACCTTTGCCGGAACGCCGGTGGAGTATCGTCCCGGCCAGAACTTTACCGGCACGACCCCCAGCGAAGCCTTTATCCGCGAGGGTGCCGACCATATCGGTGAATTGCAGGCATGGAACGTCGATACCGGCGAAAAGGTGTGGACGCACGAGTTCGATCTCGCCAACTGGGGCCCGGTCCTTGCCACCGGCGGTGGCGTGATCTTCAGTGGCGGCACGGCGGATCGTTACTTCCGTGCCTTCGATGCGCTGTCAGGTGAGCTGCTGTGGCAGCAACGCCTGAACTCAGGCATTACCGGCGTGCCGACGAGCTACGAAGTGGATGGCGTGCAGTACATCGCGATCCAGTCTGGCTGGGGTGTCGACGCGCTCCGTATGCAGAACCGGCTCGATACCATGCAGGGCCGCAAGAACATCGTGCCGCAGGGCGGCGTCGTGTGGGTCTTTGCGGTCGAAAACGAATAGCTAACGCGGAACAGGAGGTAACCATGGCCAACGGCTGGGCTCGTGATGGAGCCGTGCAGGACCAGATCGATGCAAGCGTCGAAGACGCCGTAAAGCTTGCGCGCAGCCGGTTGCCCGAAGGTGCCTCGCTGACGCATTGCGCCGAATGCGAGGCCCCGATCCCGGAAGCGCGCCGCCTTGCAGTGCCCGGCGTGCGGCTGTGTGTCGTATGCCAGGCTGAACTGGATGCCGAGCAAACCTTCAATGCGGGCTACAATCGGCGCGGTAGCAAGGACAGTCAACTAAGGTAGACGTAGTGAATCGCTCGAAACTCCTCGCGAGTCTGGTTTTGTTCAGCACCGCGTGCACCGCGATGCTGGTGTATGCCCAACCCTTCCGCAGGGGTGGGCCCATGCGCATCCCGCAGAATGATCCGCCGAACACCGAGTTCGTTGCCGCGCGTTGGCACTTCGGCACCAATGGCATGATCGGCAACATGGGCTGGTCGCATAACTATCCGCAGTCCGACCAGCATCTGAACGAATTTCTCGAACGCTCGACCTTGCTCGACGTCGAGGAGCTGTCGTTCCGCATCGTCGAGCTCGGCAGCGACGAAGTGTTCGAATATCCGTGGGCCTATATCTCCGAACCCGGTGAGATGGAGCTGACGGACCAGGAAGTCATCAACCTGCGCGAGTTCATTTCCCGTGGCGGTTTCATTTTGATGGATGATTTCGATGGTCCGGAACAATGGTCGCAGATGCGCTCGCAGGTGCTGCGCGCCTTTCCGCAGACCGACTTCACGCCGATCGATCCGCAGCACGTTGTCTACCGCGTACACACACCGCTCGACGATCTACAGGCGATGTCCGAATACGTGCCAGGGGGCAACATCACGTACTACGGTTTGTACGACGAAGCCGGCAGGCTCGCGATCATGGCCGGTCACAACAACGATCTCGCCAACTTCTGGGACTGGTACGGCGACGGCTCGATGCCGCTGAAGCCATCCACCGATGCGTTCCGGCTTGGCACCAATGCCGTGATCTACTCGCTGACACATTGAGCTGCAAGCGCAGCTTCCTTTCCATCTGCTTCAATCGCGATATTCCAGTGAGTCTCCCATGCGCAGCGTAGTACTGAACGCCACCGCACGCTGCCCGCGTTGCAGCATGACGCCGCGCTGGTGCATTTGCGCGGCGCATGTCGACATCGAAACCCCGCTGCAGCTTGAGTTGCTGACCCACAAGCGCGAAGTGCATCGGCCAAGCAGCACGGGCAACCTGATCACGCGGCTGTTCGCCAGCGCGCGACGTCATGTGTGGTATCCGGAGCAGCCGCCCGCGCGCACGCAGATAACAGTGCCGGAGCGCGAGGTGTGGATACTGCACCCGAACGGCTTGCCAGCGCCGGCGAACGTCGCGCCCGAGAGTGTGCAGGTGTTGTTGCTCGATGGCTCGTGGAGCGAGAGCGCCGGCATGGCAAGGACGGTGTCCTCGTGGGGCAGGCTCGTGCAGTTGCCGCTCGGCGGTACGAGCCGCTTCTGGTTGCGCGCCAAGCAGGAGGGCGGGCGCTATTCGACAGCGGAAGCGCTGTTGTTCCTGCTCGACAGCTTCGGTCTCGAGGCTGAGCGCGATACGCTGCAGCTGCAGTTCGAACTGCACGTGTACGCAAACCTGCGCGCGCGTGGCAATACCGACATGGCGGCGCAGTTCCTGGAAGAGTCCGTCATTCGCACGAAGCTGCCGGAATTCCTGCAGCAACTGCAGGCGCCGCGTCCACATCCGCAGTCGGCGTCCTGACACGGCGCCATGCCGCCTCGCGGCGCGCTGGAACGCCCGACTGTGCGCACATCAGAACAGGCCGAGCTGGCCCTGGCCGGCGCCTCGATCGAAATACCCTGTCGCCAGATTGACGTGCCGGTCCAGGCCGAGACGTTTGCGATAAAGGTCGAACAGGCTGGCGATCTGCTCGGCGTGCTTGCCTTCGCCGTGCATGCGATGGCCGTACTCACTGTCGTAGAGTTTGCCGCCGTGCATTTCACGCAGGCGCCGCAATATTTTTTCGGCGCGGTCGGGGAAATGTTCATTGAGCCAGCTCTGGAACAGATCCTTCACGCCGTAGGGCAGGCGCAGCATGACGTAGCTGGCGGAGCAGGCGCCGGCAGCGGCGGCGGCCTTGAGGATCGCGGGGATTTCGTGGTCGGTCAGTCCGGGCAGCACGGGACCGATCATCACGCCCACCGGCACGCCGGCCCTTGCGAGGGTCTCGATCGCGCGCAGGCGCATGTCCGGCCGTGATGCGCGCGGCTCCATCAACCGGCACAGCTTCGGGTCGAGTGTGGTGATCGACAGGTTAATGAAGATGAGGTCGCGCTTCGCCATCTCGGCGAAGATATCGACGTCGCGCATGACAAGGTGATTCTTGCTGATGATCGTGGCCGGATTGCCAAAGTCGCGCAGCACCTCCATGCACGCCCGCGTGATCTTCAGCTTGCGCTCGAGCGGCTGGTAGCAATCGGTGATACCGCTGAACATGATCGTGTGCGGCTGCCAGCTGCGCGAGCCGAGCTTTTCACGCAGCAGCGCGGCGGCATCGTGCTTGACGAAGATCTTCGTTTCGAAATCCAGTCCTGCCGACATCCCGAGGTATTCATGCGTCGGCCGCGCAAAACAGTAGATGCAGCCGTGCTCACAGCCACGGTAGGGGTTTGCCGTGAAGTCGATGCCGACATCGGGGCTGTCGTTGCGCGTGACGATCGTGCGCGAGCTGTCGCGGAATACCTGCGTCGGAACCTGTTTGTCGAGTTCCTCGGCCTCGGCTTCCAGCAAGGCGTTGAAAGTCTCGGCATCGGTTTCGCGCGTCTTATCCTCGAAGCGCCCCGCGGGATTGTCGAGCGCGCCGCGGCCACGCACAGGCGGACTGAACGCGGGCAGCGGATGTGGCTTGTTGTAGGACATGGGGCGGAGCCCGGGATAGACCGGGACAATTCAGGACGGCCGGCAGGGCTGGTCGATGGCCGGACTATAACGCCAAAGCGCCGATGTGTTTATCGGGTGTTTAGCGCTAGCTTTAAGTAGTCGTCGGGATTCGGGGGAGCCGGAGCGGGGTCCGGGGTTCCGGTCTGCGCTGGGAGGTCTGGCGATCAGATTAAACTTATTCAGCGCAGAAAACCGGGGTTGCCCCGCAATGCTTTCACGGTACCACACGGGAGCAAGGCGACGGCGACATCCCTGTCACCGTAACATGCAAGCTTAATCAGCGCCTTTGACGTTGCCGACTTCAGTGCCGTCGGGACCGCGCACGGCAGTGACGTAGCCACCGTCTTCGCCATTGCGCATTGGAGCGATGCGAATCGCGATCGGATCGCCAACCTTGAACAGGTTCGGCGTCAGGCCCTGGCGCGCCATGTTATTGCGGCTATGGCCTTCAAACTCGATGTTACGCGTGCCCTTGGCATCGCTAACCTCCATGATCAGTTTCATGTGCGGGTTCGCGAAGCGCACTTCCACGACCTTGCCTTCGATGACCACGGTGTTCTGGAAGTCGAACATCACCGCGGAGTGATGCGCCAGCACCGAGCTGGTCAGCATTGCCAGCAGCAGGCCGGTGAACATTTTAAAAATTTTCATAATGATATTCCTGTGTGGGATGTGCGTTTATTCCTGGATCATCTTCAGGCCCTTGGCCTCGTACAGCTTCTCCAGGTCGTCGAGCCACTTTGGTTCTGCGCATTCATAGCTTGCGACGTGATAGTCAGCCATTGCCTGCCAGCGTTTCGTGGTCTTGAACGGTTCCTCGAGCCACAGCGGATCAGTCAGCGTGAGATCCGCGGCGAGGACGGGCGTGCCATCTTCCTGCGGTGTGTCGAAGTAATATTCCTCGTGGATCGTCGCCTGGTTGCTATGCGGGTAGCGCGTATCGACCTGGGTTTTGAGATTGACCGTATCGACGATCAGGCGCTCGCCTTCCCAGCGTGCCGTCGCGTAACCGTTGCGCTCGGGGAAGAAGTTCGCTGGGTCCTGCGCTTCGTCGCCGATGAAGAAGCGGCGCATTTCGCTGTGTGCTTCGTAGATGACGAAGAGTTGGTCAGGACGCTGGATGATTTCCATCGGGTAGCCGCCAGAACCGAGCATCGACGAGGGCATGCCGCCACCGACGCAGGCATTGCCGGGTGAGTAATCCGTGCCTGTGGTAACAGCCTGGTAGTCGGCAACCGCGGCCTGTGCTTCAGGCTTGAGTTTGGGACCGCCGGGCGGCGCGGTGAAAGCGCCAGCGACTGGTGTGCCGCGATAGGTCGTCCATGCGCCGCTAAAGTCCGGATGTTCCTGTGCGATGGCCTGAACCGACGCGAGTGTGGTCAGCGCCACGAATCCTGCGAGGCTGCTTTTAAGCATGTTTCTGTTGTTTGTTTTATGCATGTGTCAAACCCCCTCTCTTTCGTTGACCGGCAGATAATATCGGGGCCGCGGCTGCCGCGCCATGACTTTGGCGGCGTCCGCGCCTGACGTTAACGGTAAGGAAAGCTGATTCTTATTTGTTGCCGAATTGCGGCGGGCGTTTTTCATTGAATGCAGCAATGCCCTCAATGCGGTCCTGCGCATGGATGCACTGTTTGTAGAGCTCGATCTCGCGCCTGTAGCCATCGGGCAGGTCGTTGCCGAGCGTTGCACGCAGCGCTTGCTTGACCTGCTTTACCGCAAGCGGTGACGCGGCTTGAATGCGACCGGCGGTTTCCAGCACTGCGTTCAGCAACTGGTCCTGCGGCACGACCTTGTTCAGCAGCCCCCAGGCGAGCGCTTCATCGACCGAGAACGGTGCACAGGTCATGCACAATTCCATTGCGCGCGCGAGGCCGACCTTGCGCGGCAACCACTGTGTTCCCATCGCACCCGGAATGAAGCCAAGTTTCGGTTCGGGAAAAGCGAAGCGCGCTTGCGGACAGCCGTAGGCGAAGTCACAGTTGAGCACGAGTTCGAGACCACCCCCGAAGGCTGCTCCGTTGACTGCGGCGATCAGCGGCAGGGGGCACTCATGCATCGCCATCATCATGTCTTCGAGAATGGCGTGTTGTGCCAGCCAGGTTTCCGGCGTCAGGCCATTGCGCTCTTTCAGGTCGGCGCCTGCGCAAAAACATTTTTGCCCGCTGCCGGTCAGCACGACGACCTGGTATTGCGACGGCTGCCGCAGTGCTTGCCACAGCGTCAGCAATTCGCGCGTCATGACCGTATCGAGCGCGTTGCTGACCTGCGGACGGTCAAGTTCGACCAGCAGCACCCCATCGTTAACCAGGGAGGTGCGCAGCGTTGAGAAGGGAGTGTTGTGCAAGCTGCAACTACTGGGCTTGTGCCGAGGCTTGTGCCGCTTCACGGTCTGCGGCGCGCTGGCCCGACAGGATGTTGGCCATGCCGTAATTGCCTTCGGTGCAAGCGTACTCGAACAGCACGCCGCCGAGGTCCGTCAGCGGATACGTGCCGCCCCAGGGCTCGGCCCAGGTGCTCGGGTCTTCGACGCGGAAGCTGTATTCGACCGTGTCGTCGTCGACACGCGTCAGGCGCTCGGTGACTTTCATGTTCTCGCTTGCGTTGCGCCACGCAGTCGTCGGGTGGAAGCCGGCGGTTTCGACGACAAGGGTATCGCCTTCCCACTTGCCCACTGATGTGCCACTCCACTGCGGCAGCAGTGGTTCAGGCAGCGCGCGCCCATCGGTCGGAATTACACGGGGGTCGCCCATCTCGCCCTGGATGACGACGTAGCCCGGGCTCTGGAAGATCTGCAGGTTGCTGTTGTAACCGCCGGGCAGAATCGGCGGGAGCGTGCTGCTCCAGACGATGCAACGTTCCGTCAGGGAGCGCATTTCGGGACCATCAAATTCCTTGCCACGCCGTGCTTCGGCACGCGCATCGCGGCGCGCGGTGGCTTCCGCCGTCAATGGGGGAATGCGGCCATTCGCGGGAAAGGTAATGATCGAGGTGCGGAAATTCTCCGAAGTTTTGCCCTCGTTTGCGCTCAGGGCAAAAGTCCCAAAGTCGTAATGCACGTCTTCCTGGGTACCGGGTTCGGTTTCATCGTCCTGGTTCGCGGCGTCGAGTACACGTGTCTGATATTCCCGCGCTTCGTCAGGAGTAAAAAATTCTTGCGTGCCCAGTTCTTCCGGGCGTTCGAGCGGCGCCAGCGTGAATTCGCTATAGCTGCCGGCGATATCAGGTTCGCCCCACGCCGTCTTTTTAGCATCCTGCGCAAGCGCGCCCTGCGCCGTGCACAGTCCCATGGCGGCCACCGTGAGTAACCCCTGTGAAACTTGAAGTGAACGCAGATGCAGTTTCATCGTGACACCTTCTATTCGGCTTATGTTTGTTCGCTGTTACTTATTCGGCGGGCACTTTGCGCAGGTGGCCGTAGAGCTTCTCCTCGGCGTAGGGTTCGCACTTGAATTCCAGCATGCGGTAGTCCTCGTCGACGATGCGGTACAGCGGCATGCTGATAGTCCACGGTTGCGAAAATACCGACGCGTCGTCGATCGTCGCTTCGTACTGAACATGGTTCGCACCGAGCGGCGTATAACGTTCGGTGACCTTGACGGCAGCGCTGGTGTAATTGCCGGCGCGATCCAGCCAGGTCTGGCCGTTCAGGCCGGTGACTTCGATGACGAGCGTATCGCCGTCCCAGCGTGCATTTGACCAGCCCATCCAGCTGTCGAGTGGCGCTTCGTCGCTGCCGTCGACGGCAATGCGGCGCAGCCCCGTGGCGAACTGATAGATCATCGCGATCTGATGCTCGTCCTGGAAAATCTGGAAGGGGTAGGGCATGTACGTCGAGCGTGGCACGCCGCCCATGTAGCACTTGCCCTCGGGATCTTCCGTCAGGCGCTTGCTGAAATTGGCATCGCGCTGCGCGATTGCCTCGGGGCGATAGGGAATCTTGCCGCCCTCGACGACGCCCAGTCCTGGCGGAACGGCGAACTGCGCGCCGAGCTCGGCAACGACGGGGTAATCGGACACGTGCGGTTCGAGATTCCAGTGCGCGGTGTTGAGAGCCTGCCAGGTGCCGCTGAAATCGGGATGGCCGTCGGCGCTCCGCGGAAATTCGTTCAAAGGCTGGGCAAGCAGTGACTGCGATACACCCAGTGTCACGAGCACCATGGCTGTGAGCCAGCGTGTCGTAGACAAAAGTGCTGGAGGCAAAAGTGCTGGAGGTAAAAGCGCAGCATGCTTTGTACTCATCATTCCTCCCCGCCAGTCCCGGGAGCCGCGGAGCCGCCGAAGAAGAGTTCGCGCCCGTCGGCGAAAGTGATGTCCCTGCCGACGCCCTTGTTCGAGCCATCGCGCGCCTGGTAGCCGACGACGTGGATTTCCGATCCGACTGGAACCGAGTTTTTGGTCACGCCACGACGCACGAGAGCGTTTGGACTTCCGCCCTCGATCATCCACGTAACGGTGTTGCCGGCCGCATCCGTGACGTCGACATGAATCCATGAGTGGGGATTGATCAGTTCGACCCGGGACACCTTGCCGGTGAAGTCCAGCGGTTTGCTTACGTCGAACTCGGTGGAGAAGGCGTGATGCCCCAGCGCGTTACCTGTTGCAATCAAGCCGAGCAACGCTGCGATACAAACGGTTTTCAGCGACTGCATGCCGTGTCCCCCTTCGGCTATTTTTGCCGTTATTTTTATGAGTTACTGCCGTATTCCGGTGGCTGCGCCCGCTATTGTTCCGGATGGACGCGGGTTCGGAAACGACTTCAGAATGCAGGCGCCCGGTGTTTCTGTCAATGAGGGGTTTGCGGCCTGACAATTGATATCCGCTGGTGCACAATGCTGAGCGTACTACGCCCACCTATAACACTCTTTCGAAAGGGGAATTTCCAAATGAAGCGCAATCACATTTTTGCCCTGACGGCACTGGCGCTGGCCATGCTCGCAGGCTGCCAGCCCGAGGCGCAGGATAGCGCGCAGACGGCTCCGGCAGCCGACGCCGCGCCGGCGCAGACTACCGCCGATACGATCGCCGCCAACGTCACCGACGAGCGCCTGCTGAATGCCGAGAACGAACCCGGCCAGTGGATGATGAACGGCGGCAGCTACGAAGAAACGCATTACGTCCCCCTCAATGAAATCAATCGCGACACGATCGGCCGCCTGAGCCTCGGCTGGTACGCCGACTACGACACCAACCTGTCGCAGCAGGGTACGCCGCTGTACATCGACGGCGTTGTGTACGTGTCCACCGCGTGGAGCAAGGTCTACGCCTACGATGCGCGCACTGGCCAGCAGCTGTGGCAGTTCGATCCGAAAACGCCGAAGGAAATTGCGGCCAAGGTTTGCTGCGGTATCGTCAACCGTGGCATCGCCGCCTACGAAGGCAAGATCTACGTCGGCGCACTCGACGGCAAGCTCTACGCCATCGACGCAAAAACCGGCCAGGAGCTGTGGCACAAGCAGACGGTGGATGAAACCAAGCAGTACACCGTCACGAGCGCGCCGCGTGTCATCAAGGGCCAGGTGATCATCGGCAACTCCGGCAGCGAATTCGGCGTGCGCGGCTATCTCGGCGCCTACAACGCCAATACCGGTGAAGACCTGTGGCGCGTGTACACCGTGCCGGGCAACCCGGAACTCGGCTTCGAAAACCCGCAGATGGAAATGGCGGCCAGGACCTGGAGCGGCAACTGGTGGGAGCTCGGCGGCGGCGGCACCGTATGGGACGCCATCGTCTATGACGAAGTGAATAACCTCATCATGTTCGGCACCGGCAACGGTACGCCCTGGGACCAGCGCGTGCGCGATCCGGAAGGCGGCGACAACCTGTTCGTCGCGTCGATCCTTGCCGTCAACGCCGACAGCGGCGAATACGCCTGGCACTACCAGACAACCCCCGGCGACACCTGGGACTACGATGCAATGAGCCCGATCATGCTGCTCGACCTGCCCTGGGAAGGGCAGCAACGCCGCGTCGTCGTCCAGCCGAACAAGAACGGCATGATCTACGTCATCGACGCCGCCTCCGGCGAGCTGCTGAAGGGCGACGCCTTCACCGAAGTGAACTGGAACACCGGCATCGACATGACGACCGGTCGTCCCATCGAAGTACCGGCTGCGCGTTACGACCGGGACAACATCTTCAACCTCGCACCGGGTGTGCAGGGCGGGCACGGCTGGCACGCGAACGCGTTCAACCCTGAAACCGGCCTGATCTATATCGCGGCGCAGCGCGCGTGGTTTGTCATGCGCACGGCGGAAAACTTTGAAGCCAATCCCCAGGGCACGAACCTCGGCATCGACATGGGCGCCAGCTTCGTCTACTACGCCGACAACCCGGATGCGCGCCGCGAATTCGTAGGCTACGTCTCCGCGTGGGATCCGGTGGCTGGTAAAGAGGTGTGGCGCAGCGAAGAACTGCCGGGTCCGACCGGTGGGGTTCTGTCCACCGGCGGTGGTCTCGTGTTCTCTGGAGGCGGCAACAATAACAACGTGTTCCGCGCCTTCAATACCGAAACCGGCGAGAAAGTGTGGGAGTTCGATACGCAGACCGGCATGGTGGCCGCGCCGATCACCTACGAACTGGATGGCAAGCAGTACATCGCCGCCAGCGTCGGGGTGAACCAGGCCGGTAACTACTACGCGCCGAACTACTCGCGCCTGCTGGTCTTCACGCTCGATGGCACCGCACAGCTGCCTGAGGCGCTGACCTTCCAGGCGCCGCAGCTGAACCCGCCAACACTGGCGGTTGCTGCGGACGTCGTTGCGCGCGGCCAGGAAGTCTATAACGCGAACTGCTCGATCTGTCACGGCAACGGTGGAGCGGCGCGCGGCGCCAACTTCCCGAACCTGCTCGTCAGCCCGATGCTGCATTCGCAGGAAGGCTTCGACTCGATCGTGCTTGGCGGCGCACGCCAGGAACGCGGCATGGTGAGCTTCGCCGACCGCATCAGCGCCGAAGACAGCGCAGCGGTTCTCGGCTACCTCACCTCGCGCGCGCAGGAACAGCTCGCCGCGCAACAGGCCGCTCCGCCGATCGAAACGGCGCCGCCCGCGGCTGAAGATGTACACGAGGAATCGGATACAACCGAGAACTGATCCGGGGTCGACCTTGTTGAACGGAAAAAGGCCGGGGCAAGCGATTGCTCCGGCCTTTTTGTTGTGAGGCCACCAGACACAGGCTGGACTTCTGCGGCCCTGTCACGCGCCCGGCGCGCCATCCTGGAGCAGGTCGACTATGCCGCGATGCCGCTGGGGATCGTGTTTTACGATGGAGTAGGTGGCGACAAGCAGCTTCGCTCCTGGCCGTTCCCGGTTGAATACCTGTAAATTAGCGCGAAAGCGAGCCACGGCCTTTATTGCTTCGGCATAGTCGCAATCAATCATTAGCGCTACGAACTCGTATGCGGTGAGTCTGCCAAAGCTGTCGGTTTCCCGAAACGTGGCGCGGAGCACATCGGCGAAGGCGGCAATGTCGGGCTCGGACAATGTGTCGGACGAATTACTGAGTGCGGTGCCGGCACAGATTCGGATCAGGGTAGCGTTAAGCCCCCTTGCCGAGCTGGCCTGGAGCAGGGTCTGAGCCAGCGGCACGAAGCCGGCTGAGTTCCACAGGCCGGGTATCGCGTCACGCGCGGTTTGTTCCCACGCGCTTACCCGGCAAGCCACGTCATTGGTCAGCTTCTGGAATACGGCCAGATCGGCACTATCGAGATGGCGCGGCACGACATCGAACAGGCAGAGCGAAGCTGAGCTTGAACCGGGCGTGCTCAGCGCCGAACAACCAGCAATAAAGCGGATGGCCGGATCCAGGGTAAGCAGGGCCTCACCGCAGCTACTCCGGGCATGCTCGACGTCCTGAATCATCCACAGCTGATTCTCCCGAGTCGCAATGGTCGAAAGGGTCGTTCGCAAACCGCAACGCTCGATCATCAAGCCATCGTGGTTTTGTACCCAGACGATTTTGCCGCGCCAGGAGATGGCAACGATGGCGCTCATGCCGAAGCGGTGGCCAGCATGTGCAATGAGTTTATGTAGCTCGCTTTCCAGCGGGTTGTTGGCCTCAGCCTGGAGCCACAAGGCCACGACTGGCTTTAGTGCGCGAAATGTCATGCCGGGCGTGGCGTAGTGGCCGGGGGGAGCACGGCCGTGCGGAAATGTTCAGCGAGATCCAGCATTTCTGCCTTGAGTTCTGCAGACAACTCAAGATCATCCAGCATTGCCTCGAGTATGGACAGCACTCGGTCATATTCGTCATGGCCCAGCCCCATCTCCGCCACGAGTCGCGCATGCGCGGTGCCAAGCATATCGAAAAAACTCGCGCATTGCGTGCGGTCCTCTCCGTAACAGGATTCGATTACCATGGTGAAATGATGCGAGATGAAGCCTACATCCTTGCCGCGGAAGAAGCGCGAGAGCGCAGGATCCTTGAGCACGGACGTGTAGAACATGCCTACGGCCTTGTCCAGGGCCGCACGACCGCCAAGCAACATCAGCAGGCGATTAGGTGACCTCTTGATGCCAGGGCCTGTGTTAATCAGTATCGACATTCGCGAACTCTCCTTATTCGATCCCTTTTTCCACCTGGAGGGCAAACAAGTACCCCATGTTGCGAACGGTTCGTATCGCGTGTTCGCCAATCTTCTTGCGCACCCTGCTCACCAGTCCGTCAATTGCACGCTCGTCATTCACCCAGCTTTGGCTATGCTTCACGTTGTCCATGAGTACCTCGCGGCTTAGCACGCGATTGCTATTCGCGGCCAGGAAGCGCAGAAGTTCGAACTCCGCCGTCGTAAGGGGGAGTTCCGTACCGTCTTCGCGCCGGACAGTGCGGCTTCCCTCGCTCACCGTCAAACCGTCAAAGCGCAGTACGAGGCTCTCGGCGTAAACATCGGGTTCAGTGCGTTTGTGCGCGCGACGCAAGCGCGCCCTGACGCGTGCAAGCAACTCCCGCGGTATATAGGGCTTTGACAGGTAGTCGTCCGCGCCCACTTCCAGGCCCACGACCTTGTCGATGGTTTCAAGGCGGCCGGAAACGATGATGATTTGCGCCGACGAATTTTCCCTGACAAACGAGGTTACGGCATAGCCATCGCCATCGGGCAGGTTGACATCGAGGATCACGAGGTGGGGGGCAATGCCCAGAAAGGATTTCCGGAAAGATGCCACGTCTGGCAGAGCCCGGGTATCAAAGCCCTCGGCAGTAAAAAATTCGAGCATTTCTTCACGAGTACTTTTGTCGTCTTCGAGTATGAGAATTTTGAACATGACCGGTGCAGTTGGCTATTTATGGGGGAATCATAGCATGAGCTGTCAGGGGCTGAAGAAGATACCGAGGGCCACTGCAAAAGCCTGAAATCGGGAATAACTCCCTTGGTCTGAGTGCAGCAGGCAAGGTCTCATGTGCGCCGCTTTTACACACTTTTGCATATTTCAGGCGCACCCCGAACAAACTTGGACACTAAACTGGCCTGCTGAGCTTTCGTACGGTAATCCATCCTGATTATGCCCCTAAACAACGCACCCCTGCTTTCGGGCCGGCTACAAAATCGCCTGCTGTGGACCGCGGTTGTCGTACTTGGGGCTATATGCAACCTGATACCAGTGACACTCTTTATTGGTGTCATGCTGCTGCTGGGCGAAACTGCGATTATTTTACTCGCGGCGAGATTCTCGATGGCAGCGGCAGTGTTCGGTGCTGCTATCGTCAGTCTGCCTGCATATCTGCACTGGGGACATCTCTGGCCAACCGTATCGTACGTCACGGAAGCCGTCTTTCTGTCGATTTATTTTGGTAATCGGCATGCCGGTGTTGGCGCGCGCAATTTGCTCATCCTGCTGTTCGTGTACTCATTGACAGTCGGCGGAATCCAGACCTTCATCATTTACAAGTATGCCTCCGGCCTGCCATCGATTACCGCGCAAGTCATGGTGTTGCGCGCTGCATTGAACTCGATCCTTTGCGGGATTTTGTACCTCTTCATCGACATCCTTTTTCGCTACAACAGCAGTAATCCGGACAGCTTCCCCGCACGCTACTTCCTGCCCCGGGGCAACCGCAACTTCAGTGTTGATTTCAAGGAAGTGGTCTCGCTGATCGCAACCAGCATCGTAATCCTTCCGCTCATCATATTGATGACGTTCCACAACCGCGCACGAGTAAATGGGCACTATGCAGCGGAGCAAGCGACGATCGAAGCGGTGTCGCTGTTCGCAGCGCTGCGCCTGCAAAGGTGGTTGACCGAAAACCTCCAAAACCCGGCCTGTATGCAGTCGCAATACGAAGGACTGACATGGCTGCGCGCGGACGCGGGCATCTGGTTATTCTGCCGAGGTGACACGCAGCGTGTGCTGTTTGATGGTCGGACCGCGCGCGCGATGCTGGCACCGCTCGACGGCGCGGGCCTTCTCCGACTGGAGACCTACGACTTTACGCTAGGTGTAACCAATGGTTCGAACCTGCTTAGCACCGTGGCTTCGCCCGAGTTGCTTGTGCATAGGCGAATGAATCTCGGCGGCCCGGGCTCTCCACTGATCGAAATGATAGGAACTGCCGGCAACCAGCGATCGATCCTGGCACTGCTCAATACCTCCAGCATGGCCTTCACTCGCCAGATCGTTCCGGGCTCGGAACTGAGCATGACAGTAAGCGAGCCAATGACGGAGGTGCAGGAGTGGCTGTATTTTGCATACCGCTCTGCGATGCTGTACAGCATCTGCATCGGGCTTGCCTTCATGCTCGCGGGCCGCTTCCTGCTCGCTGAGCTAATGGCGCCGCTCGCCCGCGTTTCACAAGCGTTTTCGACAATGGATCCGGCAAATCCGCTCGCTACGCTCAATATCCAGTGGCCACGGAGCGCCGTCGCCCAGATTCAGGCATTTATCGACAAATTGCGTTCGATTATCGGGACCATCGAGAGCGCGGCGCTGGAGCGCGAGGCCTTGGTGAACGAGATGCTCTCGCTAATGCACAACGCCAACACGCCAATTTTTGGTGTCGACAAATTGCACGGGATAATCGTGTGGAATCACAAGATGGTCGATGTTACCGGCTTCACCGCAGCAGAGGCCGAAGGCGCCGCGATGATAGAAGATTTCGTGACGCCGGCAATGAAAGCCCAGGTTCAAATGTTACTCAATGATGCCTTCGAAGGGCGTCCTACACGCAATCTGGAAATCCCCTTTGTGAAAAAGAATGGGGATCACGTAGAGCTCCTGCTTAACTTTTCGCTTCGCAGAAACGCCCTTGGGCATATCGTCAGCGTAGTATGCCTGGGACAGGATATGACGCAGCTAAAAGCGGCCCAGTCGCAACTGGTGCAGGCCTCAAAACTTGCCTCGATAGGCGAAATGGCCACGTCCGTCGCCCATGAATTGAACCAACCGCTGAATGTCATCCGTATGGCGGCGGCCAATTGCCAGAGAAAAATTGAAAAAGGCCTGATTGATTGTGAATTTCTCACAGAAAAGCTCGATCGCATCAACAGCCAGGTCGAGCGTGCGGCACAAATTATCGACCATATGCGCATGTTCGGTCGCGTTGCGCCCGACGAACTCGAACCGTTGGACGTTCCGAGCGTCGTCCGCTCGGCGCTCGATATGCTCCGGGAACAATTGCGTCTGGAGCAGGTTGAATTGCACACAGATTTGCAAGAGGTTGGGATGCCTGTGCTGGGTAAAAACGTCCAGCTCGAACAGGTCATTTTGAACCTCGTATCGAACGCCCGCGATGCGCTTACAAGTGATCGGAGTCGCAGGAAAAAATGGATCAGCGTTTCCGTTCGACGCACCATGGGGAACGCTGAAATCATTGTTGAAGACAATGCCGGTGGTGTCCCTTCCGACCTGCTGGTGCGAATATTCGATCCCTTCTTCACGACCAAGCCGGTCGGTAAGGGGACTGGACTAGGCTTGTCCATTTCGAAAAAGATCATTCAGGACATGAAGGGCAGCATACGCGTGGAAAATACGGCAGTTGGAGCTCGCTTTATGATCGTGTTGCCCGAACAGAGCATGGTGCAGTCTTGACGAATTACTCAAACAGGCAGGGACAGGGCCCCACGATCCTCATTGTCGACGACGAACCCTTTATCGTCGATGAGCTTGCCAGCCTACTCGAAGACGAAGGTTATTGCGTGGTCACGGCGAATAGCTTACGGCTTGCAGTTTCCATGGTTGAATGTTTTCCCAGCTTGCGCCTTGTCATGACGGATATGCTGCTGCCAGGAGAGTCGGGCCTTGAGCTGATTGAACGGCTCAGTAAGCGCGACCTCGCCTTTATCCTGACATCAGGCCATCTTGATACTGATACCACAACCCTTGCCAACACCGTATTCATCAAGAAGCCGGTAGATCTAAGCGCTCTGGTATACGCAGTGAAAGTCGCCCATCAGCGCTAAAACTTCCCCAATTATTCTCAAAGCCCACACATTACACACACGATGCTGACATATCAGCGAACTAACATTCCGATGGTGTCTAACGGAGGGCACCCAGATGCTCCAGAAAGTTATGGTGGTTGACGACGATCCCCTGATCCTTGAAGAAATGGGCTTGCTGTTAAGCGATGAGAATATCGCGGTCATGACGGCAAACTGTGGTGCCGATGCGCTGATGAAGTTCGATAAGGATCGCAGCGTCTCGGTTGTCATCACCGATCTGCGCATGCCGGATTTCGACGGTCTCGTGCTGGTGGACAGCATGCGCAGTATCGCGGAAGTCGAAAAGCGCCTCGTTCAGTTCGTGGTCATTAGCGGCAAATCATCGATGGATGATGCGATAGGCGCCGTCAAAAAAGGCGTGTCTGACTACCTGACGAAGCCGGTGAATCCGAATGAAATGATTAACGCGACCAGGAAGGCCCTGGGACGGGCTGCCGACATGAAGGCCCTGGAGGCAACGCGTGAAGCCAGTAGGGCCACCATACGGCGCCTCGAGGAAAGGCTCGATGACATCGATTCGGAGATCGCGGGCAAGCTTTCGATCGCGGCGGAGCTCAAGGATCCAGAGACTGGCAACCACATTAACCGGATCGGCTCCTATGCGGAGCTGATGTCCCGGCTCCTCGGGCAGCCGTCCTCGGTGCAGGAGATCATGTATCTGGCGGCCCCCCTCCATGATATCGGCAAGATCGGTGTGCCTGAAGCAATCCTGCAAAAGCCCGGCGGACTTACGCCGGAGGAGATGCGGGAAATGCAGAATCATACCTGGCACGGGCATCGCATTCTGTCGAAAAGTAAAAGCAAAACATTCAGTGTAGCGGCAGACATCGCCCTTGCGCATCATGAGCGCTGGGACGGTTCCGGTTATCCGCAGGGCTTGAAGGGGGAGGAGATTCCGATCGCCGCACGCATCACTACTCTGGTGGATGTATACGACGCCTTGCGTTCGCGTCGCTCGTACAAGCCGGAGTTAAGCCACGCGACCGTGCTCGAAATCCTTTCCAACGGCGATGGTCGAACCAGGCCG
>JBEGWB010000153.1:0-3460 GCA_041178065.1 Pseudomonadota bacterium
TGGCACCGAGAACCCAGCGGATGCGCGAGGTCGGATCGTTCGACAGGCGAAGTTCCTGGTTGAACGTCTTGATCGAACCATTGCCCTGCTGGATGTCGAATGCGGGCAGCTCCATGCCGTCGCCGTCGACCGTCAGCTTCTGCTTGAAGTGGGCATAGGACGTCAGCGAGGTCAGCGTGATCGAACCCAGTTCGATGTCGCCGCGCAGACCGAACTGATAGAACTTGCGGCTGCCCTTGGGATCGAACGATGTGGTGGTGGCATTCGCCGGATTGGACGAGCCGGTCACACCGTTCGGCGGGGCAAACGGGTTAGGCGACGAAGCCGAAGGCGAGGTGTTGGGGTCAAGCAACCGGACGCCCCACTCCGCGGCGCGCGAATTGTGCGGCGCGAACGGGTAGCACATCTGCGCGGAAGGGCAGCCGGCCGCCGCAGGAAGGTAGGCGTTACGCAGCGGATCGACCAGCGGCGTTGCATCGAGCGCCTTGTTGCCAAAGGCGCCGATCTGTTCGTGCGTCGCGATCAACTGCTGCGCCTGCGGTTCGGACTTGTCGTTCCAGCCGTTGGCCGTGGCACGGAAGCTGACCGTGTCGCTCGGCTTGAAATCGAGCGTCAAGCGGCCGGCAAGGTAGCTTTCCTTGCCGTTCCTGTCCTTGCGGGTGTAGGCTTTCTGCCAGCCATCGGCTTCCTTGCCGTTGACGGCCAGGCGAAAACCGAGCGTGTCCGACAAGGGGCCGCTGATATAGGCGTTGCCCTCGATCGTATTGAACCGGCCGTAGCTGATGTCGCCGCCAGCCTCGAGCGTGTCCGTCGGCCCGGCTGCGATGTAGTTGATCGCGCCGCCGGTCGAGTTCTGGCCGAACAGCGTGCCCTGCGGACCCTTCAGGACCTCGATGCGCTCAAGGTCGTAGGCCGAGTGCATGGCGAGCACCGGGAACGGCAGCGGAATCTGGTCGACGTAAACGCTGACCGCCGGATAGACGCCAAGCGAGCTTTCGTTGAAGCCGATGCCGCGCAGCGTGAAGATCGGCGTGTTGTTGGTGGAAGGCGTGTAGATCAGGCCCGGCGCAATCGAGGCGACGTCTTCCAGCGAGGCGACGCGGCGGTTCTGCAACGCTTCCGCGCCGATCGCCGTAATCGTCAGGCCGACGTCGTTGAGGTTTTCTTCGCGCTTGTTGGCGGTCACGATGATGTCGTTCGACACCTCGGCCTCATCGGAAGTCTGCGCGTACGCTGGCTGCGCGGCGGCGAGAATCGCCAGCAGCGAACTGCACGCGAGCATCCTGGATCCGGTCTTCATACATCACCCTCCCTGCATGTGCGGATCGTCTGACGTTCCGCGAGCATTTTTCCCGATGAATTCTTGGTAAAACCACGAGACCGGAAGTCAACCGGAAACGCGCGACTTCCCTGTGCAACACTTGTGGCGGCCCCTGAATTCGCCGCAAATCGAGCTTTAAGGACTTGTTTCTAGTGGGTCTTTCTGGAGGATGTCAATCTGGGATTGCGTTCGCTTCGAACGCATTTTAGGAAAGCTGTGACTTTGCTGCATCACTCGGCACCAGCGGCGCGACCCAAAAGACGCGCCCGATTTTACCGAAAAAGATTCGACTTGAGAGGGCCGGTGGGCAATCATCGCCGGGACTTGACCGGTGCGGGAGACAACCTGCCCGGCACTTGGAGACCGATGTGACTGTCAGCCTGCCTGATCCCCTTGCCCTGCCTTGCGGCGTCTCGCTCGCCAATCGAATCGCCAAGGCCGCGATGACCGAAGGCCTCGCCACGATCGAAGGCGTCACGACAGACCGCAACGTGCGACTTTACGAAGAGTGGGGCAAAAGCGGCGCAGGCCTTCTGCTCACCGGCAACGTGCTGATCGACCACCGGTTCCTCGAACGTCCGCGCAACGTCATCATCGAGCGTGGCGGCGATCTTGGCCGCTTGCGCGAGGTTGCTGCTGCCGCCACGGCGCACGGTTCGCAGTGCTGGGTGCAGATCAACCACCCGGGCCGCCAGGCGGGCCTTGCCTGCGAGCAGAAAGTCGGCCCCTCCGCTGTTCCTGTCCATACCGGCAGCGCGGAGATGACCCGCGCGCTCGGCGCGGCCGAGATCCATGACATCGTCGACCGGTTCGCCTTCGTCGCGGAAACGCTGCGCGAATGCGGCTTCAATGGCGTCCAGATCCATTCGGCCCACGGTTATCTCAATTCGCAGTTCCTTTCGCCGCTGACCAATCTGCGCGAGGACGAATGGGGCGGACCGCTTGAAAACAGGGCGAGGCTGCTGCTGTCGACAGTCGCCGCCGTGCGCAAGGCGGTGGACCGCGATTTTCCGGTTTCGGTCAAGCTCAACTCGGCCGACTTCCAGAAGGGCGGCTTCACCGAGGACGAATCGCTGACGGTCATCGGCTGGCTGGAGCAGGCTGGGGTCGACTTGCTGGAAATTTCGGGCGGCAATTACGAATCGATGGAAATGGTGGGCGCGAGCAACGAAGGCTCGCCCCAGCCGGAACGCCGCGCCAGCACGGTCGCGCGCGAGGCCTATTTCGTCGCTTTTGCAGACCGCATCAGGCCGCACACCCGCCTGCCGCTGATGGTCACCGGCGGCTTTCGCACGCGGACCGCAATGGACGCCGCGCTCGCCTCGGGTGCGCTCGACGTTGTCGGCATCGCCCGGCCGTTCTGCGCCGATCCGCTGCTGGCGAAAGGCTTGCTCGATGGCTCCATTCCCGAAGCCCCCTTCCCCGACCGCGCGCCCCACATCCCGCGCGAGGCGATGCCCGGCGTCGACGATGCCACCCATTTCATCGCCCAGGTCCAGAGCGGGGTGTGTTACAACTACAACCGCATCCGCGACATCGCGGACGGAACCGCCACGGCCAGCGAAACCGACTGGCTGCACAACCTGCGCAACCACGAGACTGTCGAGGCCGAAGGCGCAGCGGAATATCACGCGCTTTACGGCTAGCCTGCGGGCACGAGGAAATCGTTTGAGGTTGTCTGACTGAACCGGAAAATTCCGGCGGTAACGGGGACGAGAGGATCACGAATATGGATATGGTCTATACACCGGTCTGGCAGGATCCGGGCAATGCGCGCACCGCGCTTCAGTTCGTGCAGGACGAGATCTGGCTGATGGATCAGGTCGAAGCGCTCGGCTTCGACATCTGCTGCTCGCCCGAGCATCATTTCGATATCGACTATTCCGCCTGCCCTGACAATTTCATGCCGCTGTCCTGGCTTGCCGCGCGCACCACGCGGCTCAAGCTGTGCCTGGGCGCCGTGATCCTGCCGTGGAACGATCCGCTGCGCGTTGCCGAAAAACTGGCATTCCTCGATCACTTGAGTGATGGACGCTGCATTGCGGGGTTCGGCCGGGGCCTGGCGAAAATGGAGTACGACCACTTCGGCATTCCGATGGAGCAGGCGCGCGGCCGCTTCGACGAGGCGCTGACGATGGT
>JBEGWB010000154.1:0-8577 GCA_041178065.1 Pseudomonadota bacterium
CCACGGCGAACCCGGCACCTGGAAGGAATAACGATCGGCGTGGCCGACCCACGCGGAGCCTGCGCCTTCAGCACTGCTCGTCCAGTTGCTGCAGGTGCGGTCTTCACCAGCGGGGAAGGCCGTGCCGTCGAGCTGCGTGCCCGTCAATGCATCGTGCTCGGTGGTGTCCGGCGTACCGTCGATGCGCGATGCGAAATGATTCCCCTTCTCGTCGAGCATGTGTTCGTAGGTAAAGTTCGAGTTGTCGAATTTCAGGCTGTCGAGATTCGTCGCCATGATGACGCCCTTTGCATTCGCCCAGGGACCATTACCGATGCGGTCGATCGCGTTTACCGCGCCCTCGCCTTGCGTGCTGAGGTAGGCGCGCCAGGTGCGATGCCCCATGTCCACCGCGGTGGCCAGTGCCTGGCAATGCGCATCGGCGCCGGCGAGTCCACCCAGATCGCCGCCCTTGCCAAGCCCGACGCTCGTGAGAAACACACCCATCTCCGGCGGCGGCGCGTTCGCATCGGGAGCAGCGGCGAACGATTGCGAGCAGAGGCTCAGTGCAGCGAGCGTGATGGCTACTGCGAATAACACTTTTTTGTTGTTCATTGCTTTAATTTCTCGGGTTGTTTTGAACGCAGCCGATGATCCCGAATGTGGAAGGGACGAACAAGAGCGCACTAGCCTGAACCGGAACACAAAATCGGGTGAGAGCTTTAAATGGGGTCAGAGCCCAATTGTTTTCGATAATTTCGACGCTTGCGGATGCAGTTAAAAACAATTGGGCTCTGACCCCATTTAATCCTGACCCCATTTAATCCGAAAGGCAGGGCTGACTGATCAGGCGCATGCCTTAGCGGTTCGGCGTCACGCGCCAGATCGTGTTGCCAACGTCATCGGCCACGAGCAAAGCGCCGCGGCTATCGATGGCGACTCCCACCGGCCTGCCCTGCGCTTCGCCCTCGTCATTGACGAAGCCCGTCAGCACATCGACCGGCGTGCCCGAAGGTTTGCCGCCGCTGAAGGGAATGAAGACGACCTTGTAGCCGCTCAGGGGCCGGCGGTTCCACGAACCATGCTGGCCGACGAATGCGCCCGTGCTGTAGGCAGCAGGCCAGCTATCCGCTGTATTGAAGGTGAGGCCGAGCGAAGCCGTATGCGAGCCGAGCGCATAATCCGGCACGCGCGCGCTTGCGACGAGCTCGGGCCGCTGCGGCTGAACGCGCGCGTCGACATGCTGGCCGTAATAGCTGTACGGCCAGCCATAAAAGCCGCCGTCGACGACGGAGGTCAGGTAGTCGGGCACGAGGTCGCTGCCGATCTCGTCGCGCTCGTTGACGACCGTCCACAGCACGCCAGTCTGCGGCTCCCAGGCCATGCCATTCGGATTGCGCAGGCCCGAGGCGAATACCCTCTTCGCGCCGGTCGCCGCATCAACGGCCAGAATCGCCGCGCGCTCCACTTCGATATCCATGCCGTTCTCGCCAACGTTGCTGTTTGAACCAACGGTCACATACAGCGTAGCGCCATCTGGCGCGGCGATGACGTTCTTCGTCCAGTGATGATTCAGCGGGCCACCGGGAAGTTCAGTCACCTGTTGCGCGCTCGCGGAAATGCGCGTCGCGCCTTCCTCATGGGGGAAGCGCACCAGCGCGTCCGCGTTAGCCACGTAAAGCTGATCGCCGACGAGCGCCATGCCGAAGGGCGAATACAGGTTTTCGATGAACGGCGTCTTCAGTTCTGCGGTCCCGTCGCCATCGGCATCGCGCAACAGGCTGATGCGATTGGCACTCGGCACGGCAGCGCCCGCGCGCTGCATGACCTTGCTCATGACCCACGCACGCAAGCCGCTCTGCTCTTTTGGTGGCGCATTGGTTTCTGCGACCAACACATCGCCATTGGGCAGCACGTAGAGCCAGCGCGGATGCTCGAGACCAGTCGCAAAGGCATTGATGCCGAGCCCAGCCGCTACCGTGGGCCTTGCACCGGCTTGCCAGCCGACGGCCGGTGCGATGTTGATGGTCGGGATCAGGGACGTCGTCGGCGGCGGCAGCTGTGGATCAGGGCCATACGCATCGGCGATCGGCACGTGTGCGGATTCGCACGACAGCAGCAACAGGGTGCTGGACAGCAAGACGAATACTTTTTTGCGGCTGGTCATGGGTTCACTCCTTTGGCAGCAGGGCAGCATACACCCACCCGGAGCGCACTACCGGCGCGCAATGCCTTGCATCGCGTCGCTGAAATTACCTCATGACACAGCTATACAAAACCTGACTCCCGTATGCCCACAAACAAAAACCCCCGCAGTTGCGGGGGTCTTTGTCATGCCTTGCGTGTAGCTTAGAAGCGATAGATCGCCCGTGCCTGCAGCGTGTCACTTTCAAAGTCATCGTTGTCGACGACGTCGTAGCTGACGGAGGCGCCGAACGGACCGCTGCCGTGGAAGTTGAAGCCCATGCCAGCCGTGAAGCCAGTGCGCTCCGGACCGCCATCGCGCACGGTAAAGGCGCTGCCGCCTGCCGTGAAGAGGCCAGTGGTCAGCACATCATCGTGTTCGCGTTCACCGGTCCAGAAGGCACGGATGAAGGGCGATACGCCTGCGGCGGGTTCCCAGTCGATCTGGCCACCGAGCGACAGACGCAGGCTATCGACGTCTGCACTGTCCACGTTCACGCCGAGACCAGAGCCTGGACCGCCGGTGGCAGTTTCCTGGTAGCCATCAACGTCGACGTCGGTCCAGTCGAGACGGACTTGCGGCGTCGCGGTGACGCCGGTTCCGATTGCCCAGTTGGCGCCGAAGGCAATCCTTGCGCCCCACTGGTCGTTTTCAGCGGTTGAGGTCGCATTGCCGAGGGCGCCGATGCCGCGGAAGGATTCGGTATCGCTCTGAGCGCGCGTCACCATACCTTCGACGAAGCCCATGCCCAGCGCCTGCGCGGCATATACCGTCAAGCGTGCGCCTTCGAATTCACCGGTGCTGCCGAGCAGCGCGCCGTCGTAGTCGAGCGAATCTTCGGTAACCGTGAACGAGGCGCCCAGCAGGAGGCCGGAAGCCAGGCGGGTATCGAAACCGACGCCGGTATCGGAACCGTCGGAATCGATGCTGCTGCCGCGGTTCGTCAGGTCCTGGGTACTCTGGCGATCGGCATAGCGGATCCACAGGCCGTTTCCAGCCTCGCCTTCTGCGCGCAGGCCGCCGAGGCGATTGCTGAGCTGGTCGTATTCGGAGTACAGACCGTTGGTCATCGTCGTGGACACGACCGTAGTCGATACCGGCATCAGCGCATTCAGGGCACGGGCCTGGCCGGCGTTGTCGAGCATGGCGATGCCTACGAGCCTTTCATTCAGGCCACCGGTACCGGCGCCGAGCTGGTCGAGCGACTGGGCCAGGCTGCGCATGTCGGCGTTGGCCGCAGTCGCAAAACTGAAGCGCGCCAGGTTCGCGCGGACTTCGCCGCCCGGAGCCGTGGAGCTATGGATGTTCAGGTAGGCGCTGCCCGCGTTCAGGCCGTTGCTCAGCGCGTTTTCGGCGCCAGTCGGCGTGCCGCCATTGGCCGTGATGAAGGCCGCGTTCCAGGTGGCCGCCTGCGAGGTATTAAACAGGGTGTTATAGGTACCGGCTTTGACGCCGAGGGGGAAGCCGCTGAAGCTCGGGGTCTGCGTTGCGACACCGGCGTTGGCGCCCGGCGCTGCGCAACAATGGACGTGCGAGGCGGTGGTGTTGCCGGTCAGGCCGGAGAAGGTGGTGCTTACACGCAATTCGCGGGTTGCCGTGTTCAGGGACACGACGCCGACGCCAGTCCCCTGTGTGGTAACCGGCGGCACTTCATTGGCGCCAGTCAGTTGGCCTTTGTAAATCTGGGCATGGGCAGTTGCAGAGCCTGCCAGCAGCATGGCCGTGACGAGTAGTTTGTAGCTATGGGTCATATATTCTCCCCCTTGATTGTTTGATTGAGCCGATAAGTACCGGCAACGTATCACCCGCGGAACTCCTTCCACAGGCGCGGCTACTATACGCGCAATGAGGCGAAAGCTAATCGGGGAAAAGCTGCAGTAATGCACGAAAAACGCGGCATAAAACGCTGCCACAAAAAAACAAAACCCCCGCATTGCGGGGGCTGTGTGTCAAGCATTGCGGCCTCTCTGAAAGCAGCGCAACGAACGAGGCTCGGCGCTCACTCGAAGTTGAAGAGGTCGTCGCTGGTTTCCGTCGGCCTTTGCATGCCCTGCTCGAAGTACTTCTGCCAGATCGCATCCCAGGGACGGCCGTACATGTCCGGCAGTTCGAACTCGACCACCGAGCCCGGCGCCAGCGGGGTGTTTTCGCCTTCGATGTTGTAGATCGTCTGCGTGCATTCGATGAACGCATACGGCGTCTCGTCGGGATCGGTGTAATTATTGATCTTGTTGAGGTTGCGCACGATGCGCAGCGGCTCGACGAACGCTTCTTCGTCGTACAGGATCGTTTCGTGGTTGAGGCCAAGGAACTTGCCTTCGGCATCGCGATTAGGCGTATAGACTTCGATCGTCTGCATCTTGCTCGAGAACTCGAAGGCCGAATGCGCTTTCCAGCCCTGGATGTTCGAGGTCCACGTGATCAGCGTGTCGCCATCCCAGAAGCCCACGGTTTCGCCGTACCAGCGCGGCACGGCTTCGCCCAGACGCGGCACGCCGCCGCTGGCGACGTCATCTTTCTTGAACTCGCGGCCGACATACACGCTCGTGATGAAGTTGTCGGCGACGCCACCGATGAACTGCACCATATCTGGCGTTGCCGTGAGGTACTGTTCCCAGATCGAGAAGGAGTACCAGCGGCGCATGAAGCCTTCCGGCCAGCAGAAGGTCGAGGGCCACAGCGCGTGGCCGCGTACCTGGTGATAGGCCTCCTGGACCATGCGCTGCTGATACTCGGGCGTCAGCAGCGACAGCATCGTCGGGTATTGCGTGTTGCGCAGCCAGTACCAGGTCAGCTGATCGGTGCCGGCGGTCGGGCGCTCATACACGCCGTTCCATTCGACGGCGGGGAAATCGGCGAACGTGTATTTGTGCGGACCGCCGCGGCCTTTGGTTTCCTCCATCAGCGCGTTGTAGTGCTCTTCGGCGGTGGCGAACTCGTAGGGGCTGACGATCGCTTCTTTCGGATAGTCGATGTTGCAGTAGCCCCAGGGACCATCCTTCGGATCGTCGACGAGCGCGGGCGGGAACAGGATGCCCTGCTGGATCTCAGTGGCGAAGGCGCTGTTACAGCGGAAGTAGCGCGGGTCGGACCACAAGTCCTTGTCGGCATAGAAATCCGGGCTGTTGAAGAGGTCGCGCGGCAAGGGCTCGACGCCTTCGGGTGGCGCATCGTTCGGGAAGCCGTACAGCGTCCAGTTTTCGCGCGGCTGGCCCTGGGCGAAGGTGCGGTCGGGGCCTACGGGCTGGAAATCGGTGATCTTCGCGGCCAGCGGACGGCCGCGGCCGACGCTTTCAAACCCGATGTCGGGCAGGGTCTGCGCCAGCGCGGGCATTGCAACGATGACCGTAGCGGCCGCCCACAACTTCTTGAGTCTGAATTGCATGGATTTCCCCTCCAGGAGCGATCTCTGTAAGTAGCTTGTGTGTAGCCCTTTCTCGCGTTGCCGCGGCGGCTATCGGGTGTCTTGAGCCAACGAGCATACCACGGCGTTTGCAGCAAAGTTCCAGCCCGGGATGCGCTTTATTCGAGGTCGTCGAGCACCCGCGAATCCGCGCCGGTGACGGACTCGAACGCGTCGCGCAGGTCGGCAAGGCTGACCCGACGCCTGACCATCAACAGGCGCGTCACGGCGTCGAGATTTTCGCGGCCATTTGTCTCGTCGCGGACCTCCTTGTCGAGTGCATCGAAGATCCCCACGGCGCGTGCCGTGATCGGACCGCTCGACTGACGCACGCGCACCTTGTCCGCGCCGAGTCCCCACTCCGCGAGGTCGGCAAGAATCTCGGCGCGCTGGTCGTCGTCGTAACCACCGGCGCGATACAGCAGCTCGATCCCGTAGTACTCGGCAAGGCCTTCGGCGATCCAGTCGTCGTTGAAGTCGCCGCTGATGCGCGTGATGACGTGCGACAGCTCATGGAGCAGCGGGCTCGTGCCATTCTCGCTGATCGCGCGGCGGCTACCGTGGAAGAAGAAGGAGTTCGGGCCCGACAGACCGCCGCGCCACAGCGGGTCGTCGCCGCTGACCAGGAGGATCTTTGCCGGCACCTTGCCGAAGGCCTTTTCGACTTCAGGCCACGCCAGGCTGATGAGCGTCAACCAGCCCATCTTGTCGACGCCCGAGTCCAGCGGCGCGGCAATCGAGAACAAGGTGTCAGCGCCGACCCGCCCGCGCGCGACGCTGAGCCGGCCGATCATGAACCAGCCGCGCGGCCGGTCGAATTCGCGATCCGGATCGTCGAGCAGGTAGGTAAGTTCCTTCGCATCCGGATCCACCGGCCAGGCCGTGTTGACGTTCCAGCGCTCCGGCAACTCGAAGCGCAGGTGCGCATCCGACTCGGCGCCATTGCGCGCCACGACACGCATGCGCGGCGTAATGCGCTCGCCGCGGAACAGGGCCCAGGTGTCGGTGATCAGGGCGTCGTAGCTTTCTTCCTGATTGCTGTTCGCGCGCGGGCGCGTGATCTTCACGCGATAGCTCAGCGTCGCGTTCTTCGCGCCAGGTTCCCAGCGCACGCTGTCGTCGTCGACATCCAGCTCGCCGCTGGTAACTTCAAAGTCGCTGAAGCGATCCGACTCGTAGGCGAAGTTGACGCGCTCGACCGGCGCGCCGTCCTCGAGCGTCATCGTGATACGCGCGGAATCGACTCCCGGACGTAGTGCCACGGTCCAGTCCACCCGGTAGTCGCGGGATTCGGCGGCAAGCAAAAAGGGAGAAGCAAGGAGAAGGAGCAGCGGGAAAAAGCGTGTGGCAATGGTGCACATAGACGGCTTCCGAAAAAGAGGCCGATCTTGGCCATGGCGGGGATCAGGGTCAAGCGCCCATTCCCGCAATGTCCGTGTTCCCGCGCGGCAGACCCTAGGAAATACCCGCCTCTGCCGGCATGTCGGCCAGGACCTGCCGCAGCGTTTCACGGGGCCGCTCGCCAAACAGCTCTTCATATTCCCGGCTCATGCGTCCGGCATTGGAGAAGAAGTGCTTCGGAAGCAGGCCGGACAGCTTCAGGGGGGAGCGCGTCACGCGGATCTCGTTCCTGACGAGGTTCAGCCGGTACAGTTTCTGGAAGCGCATCGGTGACAGTCCGAGGATACGCGAGAAGGCATACTGGACGGCGCGCTTGCTGGCAAACACCTCGCGCGCCAGGTCCTCAAGCGTGAAGAAATGCTCTGGCTGAGACGCAATGAGATTCAGCGCACGACCAAGGATCTTCTCATCATTGCTTGTCCGCAGCAGGTCGACGCCACTATGGGCGGCGAGATAGCTGAACAGTTCATGGACGATCGAGCGGCAGAACTCTTTCTTCATCGTCGGCGTCAGCGTATCGCCGCGCGCTTCGATGCGCTCGAAGGTACGCAGGAGCCGGGCGCAGGTCTCACGCTTCAGGACGGGGTCGACCAGGCCCTTTTCAATGGTCGCCAGCGTTTCAAGAAAGAGGCAGCACTCCGAGGGCGATAGATACCCGGAGAGGGCTTCGATCGGCAGCGTAACAAGCAGATGCGCATAATTTTTTGGCAGTACGACCTGCACCTCGTGATCGCCGAGCGATCCGATCTGTCGGTCGGGCCCACACACCCGGCCCTGGACGTAGGCGTCGCTGTCGCCGCAGGAAAACACAAAAACCACCGCTTGCGGCACCCAGCAGGAAGAGTAAAAGCTCGCCGAGGCGCAGCGTCGGATCAAGGTACAGTCCGGCAGCGCAATGGTGGTGGAGCGACCATCGAACGCGCCTTTCGACAGCTGTTTGACTGCGGGCGCGAAGGGCCTGAGCGAAGCACTGAATTCTTCGATGCTTCCGCTGGCGCTACTGAAGATGCAGGATGTGGAAGTTACGACTGACACGATTCTCTTGAAAGATGACGCCAAAAACGCCTGGTATGCCGCCCTCCAGGTTTCTTGCCCTCATTCTCTCGATTACCGGATGTTTATCAAGTTGCGCCCCTAGACAAAAAACGCATGGGGTTTGCGCTTCCGCCAGGGGCCGCAGATCCCCACCAGGGCGGCGCCCGCCTGGAGGCAATGCTTGAGTAAGAATTTCAGTATGCAGGAAGCCATTACAGGGTGGGCTTCACCCGGGCGCCTTGCCACAGCAGGCATCCGGGCGGCGCAGATCGGGCTAACGCGCGCGCAAGCTCCTGAGTTTTCCGCGGCACGCAGGGCCACGAACCGCGGCGCTCGTGCCTGATCGCGGCCCTGGCCCCACGCTGGCATGGCTGATGCATTCGTTCGAGGACGTATGCGAATCGATCGGGCCGACAGCCCGGACCAGCCCAGCGGAGAGTGAACATGACAAACAACTATTCGACTGGCGACAGTGGCGACCAGCCCGGCCAGGACCTCAAGGACAAAATCAGACAGGACCTCGGCAACCAGGCGCGCGAAGCCTCGCGCCGACTTGCCGACAAGGGAAAGGAAC
>JBEGWB010000155.1:0-74465 GCA_041178065.1 Pseudomonadota bacterium
TCGTGCGAGCCGGGTGAAGTGCGCAGCAATTCATGCCAGCGGAGCATCCGCTGGCCGCCGCTCGCTGCTTCGCGGCCTTCCGCATGCAGTGACGCGGCGCCCCGGCGGCGTAGGCCAACTACTGTGCAGCGGCATGGAGCGTCCCCCCGCAGGCAGCACCGGCTCGTGACTTGTGCACCAGACGTTCGTCAGACAACGGGGCCGCGGAATTCCGGACTGATGTGACACGTGACCGCGGAATCCACAGCGGTGTTTGTCGAAGGCTCGAGTCGGTGCTGCCTGCGGGGGGATCCCAAGCGGATGCCGCCGCGATTCGTGCGAGCCGGGTGAAGTGCGCAGCGCTTCATGCAAGCGGAGCATCCGCTGGCCGCCGCTCGCTGCTTCGCGGCCTTCCGCATGCAGTGACGCGGCGTCCCGGCGGCGTGAGCCAGCTAATGCGCAGCGGCATGGAGCGCCCCCCCGCAGGCAGCACCGGCTCGAGCCTTGCGCACCAGGCATTCATCACACAACCAAATCCGCGGACCTCCCGGGACAGCAGTGAGCGAAGGCGCGCCTGCCAATGATCCCCCGTAACTCAACACCGCAATTCTTAACCTCGCGCTGTCGTTCCCTCAGCAAACCCCAACCGAAAACTGCGCAAACATTTTTCGGCTTTTAACTCCATGTTCCCCGCCGCTTAAAGCAGCGCGCTTACATTGCGCAGCGCTGGCTGCGCCTGCGTGGCCAATCGACTCATTCGCTGCGTTTCATTTGGGAGAAAACATGAAATTTGCATTTACGGTCAGACCGCTCGCTGTGCTTATCGCGTCACTGGTTGCCACGCAGGCCGCCGCACAACAACCAGTGGAGACGCGGGAGGACGACCAGCCAGACTCCGGTATCGAGGAAGTGCTTGTCGAGGGCCGTCCGCTGCAGAAAGGCGTATCGCAGCTGTCGGTCGATGTTGCGCAGTACGGCACACAGGTGCAGGTCATCAGTGCAGACGAAATCGCGACGGGCGGTTTCACGAACTTCGGTGAGCTCGCGGCAGGCCTGATTCGCGGTGCCAACATCGGCTATTCGCCCGACGAAGGTGAATTCACGATCCGCATCGATGGTGGCACGGACCGCGACACACTGTTGTTGCTCGACGGGGTGCCGACTTTCGATCGCGGTACGCCGCTCGAAAGCCTGTGGGGCGCCACTGCGCTGGATCCGCGCATGATCGAGAACGTCGAGATTTTCCGCGGTGGCCAGAGCCTGTACTTTGGCGGTAACGGCGGCCTTGGTGTCGTCAACGCGGTGTACAAGCGTCCCGAAGCGGGCGATGACGTGCATGGCGAAGCCGGCTTCTACGGCGGCGACTTCAGCACGCGTGAAATGTACGGCAACGTCACGATGCCGCTGTTTGGCACCGACAACCATTACCTGATGCTATTCGGCCGCACCTACGAAACCGACGCGCACGAAATCTTCAGCCGCGAAGCGTATGTCGACAACGTCTATGCGCTCGGCGGCATGCACGACTTCCCCTACAGCTACAACTCGCTGGGCCTCAAGTACCTCTGGGCCATCAACGAAGACACCGAGTTCCGCTTCGGTTACCAGGTCAATACGATCAACTTCGAGGACTCGTTCCCGAGCACGACGGTGTATACGCCGAACTTCACGGTGTTCCCGATGTGGGAACTGAAGTTCAAGACCAGCTTCAACGACAGCCTCTCCTACGAAGCCGATGCGTACTACACCGACCCACGCCTGAAGAACTCCGAGTTGCTCGCGCGCGTGTGCGGCCTTCCGCGTTTTCAGGACCTGCCGGCCAACGTGCAGACGCTCGCGCGCAACCAGGGTATCACCGCATTCCGCACGGCTGCGCAGTTCGAAGCGTTTGCCGCAACGGTCCCCGGCTTGCCCGCCGGCTGCGTGACAGATCCATACTCCGTTCTCGGCGCGACCAACGCGACCACCAGCGCACGCCAGGGTATATATGTTGATGCCCAGGGTCGCCCTTACGGCACGCTCGCCAATCCCTTCCCGATCGGCGCACCGATCGGCTATGCCATCGAGAGCATCGCAGGCTTCGGTACCGGGGCTCCGGTCAAAGGCTTTGGTGCAACCGACCAGGCCTCCGCTGGTTACGTCGACTACGGCTTCAACAACCGCCTGAAGTACGTCATGAACGAGAACGTCGAAGGCATCTTCGGTTACCAGAACATTACCTACCACGACAATTCGAGCGACGTGTACGGCATGCGCACCGACAAGGTCGAGAGCAACGGCATCTACGGCGAGCTGCGCCTCAGCTCCGACTATTTCGTGATGACCAACGTTTCGCTGTCGGCGCGTAAGGATTTCAACAACGCCTACGAAGATGAAAGTATCTGGAAGTATGGCGTGCGCCAGGACCTGCCGGGCGGCCTTTATCTGCGCTCCAACGGCGGCACCTCGTACAGCCAGCCAACAGTGCAGGAAGCCGGTTTCATCAGCGGCCGTATCGCGAATCCGAGCATCGAAACGCAGCATGTCGAAACCTATAGCTTCGGCCTCGGCGTCAACGGCGACCTGTTCGGCGGCACCTACAACGTCGAGGTCGGCTCCTTCGATACGACGATCGACAACCAGTTCGGCTCCGCCGCCTTGCGCACCGTATGCCCGAACTACCCGAACGTACGCCCGCAGGACATCAATCCGAACATCATCACACCGATCGAATTCTGTGAGTTCGCACTGGCGCAGGGACTGCCGGACACATCGACCGCCAGCTTCAACCTACGCACCGCCCAGGACATTTCCGGCGTCACACTCGACGTCGCCTTCGACTTCGATCGCTGGCAGGCGGACTTCACCTTCACCGACATGGAGTCGCTGGAGGTCAATCCGACCTTCGGCCTGGCCGCATTACGCGAAGACACCGGCGCCGTGCAGCCGTTCATCGTACCGGGCGATGCCGGAACCAATCGCGTCCGCCAGTCTGGCGAACGTGCGGAATGGTCCGCCTCGTTGCTGCTGAGCTACACGCCGAGCGAGCGCTGGGTGCTATCGCTGAATCCGAAATGGCAGGGCCCGGAATGGAACTGGGCGCCGACCGCGGCCGCGCGACTCGTCGATGCAAACGGCAGACGCACGAATCCCGATGTCGATTTCGGCAACTACGTCGTGCTGAACGGCTCGGTGCAGTACTTCATGGGCGACGACCTCCAGCATCGCTTCCTGCTGCGCGCCGTGAACATGCTCGATGAGGATTACCTCGAGCGCGGCGGCTTCGGCAACCAGCAGTTGTCGCGCGCCGGCGCGCGCGGCGAGATTGGATTGAACAGCTCGGCCTACTACTACCCTTACGGCTGGAACGGCAAACCGCGTTCCTTCTTCCTGCAATATGAATATAGCTTCTAAGCGGAGACCGCGATGAAAAACCTGGTCAGGACATTATCTGTACTCTTGTCGTTGTGCACCTCGGCAATTGCGCAGGATGCGGTTGATTATGACGGCGCACAACGCTGGTGGCGGGGCAACACGCATGCACACACCTGGTGGAGCGACGGCGACACGCCACCGGAGTTGATCGCTCAGTGGTACAAGGAACAGGGTTATCAGTTCCTGGTTCTCAGCGACCACAACACCTTCCAGCAGGGCGAAAAGTGGTATCCGATTGATGAGCCGCCTCGTCCGCTTGCGCAGGTGCAGGCGGCTTACGCTGAATATCTGCGCCAGTTTGGCTCTAACTGGGTCGATGTGCGCGGCAATGAAGGCAGCCGCGAAGTGCGCCTCAAAACTCTCGAGGAGTTCCGCACGCTGTTCGAAGAACCCGAGAAGTTCATCTTTATCAAGGGCGAGGAGATCACTGATGGGTTCCAGAACCATCCGATACACATGAACGGCATGAACCTCGTCGAGCATGTCGAGCCGCTGCATGGCGACGGAGTCGCTGCGACGATCCAGAATAACCTCAACCTCGTCGTCGCGCAGAGCGAGAAGTACCAGCAGCCCATGCTGGTTCACCTCAATCATCCCAACTTCCACTTTGCGCAGACAGCCGAAGACCTGTTCGCGCTGGACCACAAGCCGGGCGACGGCTTCTTTGAAATGTATAACGGCCATTCGGGGGTGCAGAACTACGGCGACGCGCGGCATGAAAGTACCGAACGGATCTGGGACATCGTGCTGAGCAAGCGCCTAGGCGAGTTCGGGCGCAGCGTGATCTACGGCGTGGCCACGGATGACGCGCACGTTTATCAACTGTGGGGCCTCGGCAACGTCAACCCAGGGCGTGGCTGGATGATGGTGCGCTCAAACTGGCTGACGCCCAACAAGATTACCGAAGCCATCAAGCGCGGCGACTTCTACAACAGTACTGGCGTCACGCTCGAGTCACTGGATATCAGCGATGAACGCATGCAAATCGAAATCAAGCCCGAGCGCGGCGTGCGCTACAGGATCGAGTTCATCGGCACTCTGCAGGATGCGGATCTCGAAGGCCGGCCAGTCACCGGCGAAACGCATGAACACGAAGGCAGTCTCGACCACCTGCACCAGACGATCTATCGCTACAGCGACGATATCGGTCGCGTACTGAAGACGGTGGAGGGCACGTCTGCGACCTACCATGTGCAGGGCAATGAAATTTATGTGCGTGCACGCATTACGTCGAGCCGCGCGCATCCGAATCCCTATGCAGCAGGCGATACCGAAATGGCCTGGACCCAGCCGCTGGTCGTGCTGGCCAATGATGCCGACCGCTGAGAGCCCGATTTCCCCGACCCCTAAGCTTGGAGGGTGCAAGCCCTCCTTTTTTTTCGAACAACGATTCAGATGCTCTGGCATCGGGAGTTTCAGATGAGTTGGGATCGCCGCAAGTTTCTGTCGTTCACCGCTGGCACCGGCGCTGCCGCTGCGCTCGGCACATTGCCGCCGAGCATTCGCAGGGCCCTGGCCGCGGCCGCTGTCGTCGACACCGGTACCATCAAGGACCTGAAGCACATTGTCATCCTCATGCAGGAAAACCGTGGCTTCGATCATTACTTCGGTACCTTGCGCGGCGTGCGCGGTTTCGGCGACCGTTTCCCGGTGCCGCTCGCGAGCGGCAAGCCGGTGTGGTATCAATCGAACGGCGAGCGCGAGATCGCGCCGTTCCATCTCGATCCAGAAGCGTTCAACGCCTTGCTCGCACCGAGCACGCCGCATAGCTTCGCGGACTCGCAAGCCGCGTGGAACCAGGGACGCTTCGGTTTCTGGCCTAAGTACAAGAAAGACAATTCGATGGGCTATTACCGGCGCGAAGACATTCCCTTCCAGTTCGCGCTGGCCGAGGCCTTCACGCTCTGCGACGCTTACCACTGCTCGATCACGACGGGTACCGATCCCAATCGCATCACGTTCTGGAGCGGCTCCAACTTCAATCCGGAACTCGCCGCGCGTGGTATCAACTGCACCGATCGCGACTCGGAGCCTGACAACCTGCGCTGCTGGATCGGCAACCCGGAACTCGATAAGTGGCCGGTGCCCGGCTACACCTACAAGGACAGTGCATTCACGTGGCCAACGCTGCCGGACCTGCTCGAAGCGCATGGCGTCAGCTGGCGCATCTTCCAGGATCCGAACGACAACTGGACCGGCGCCATGCACGGCGGCCTGGCGTTCGCGAGCTTCCGCGAGGCGCAACCGGGCTCGCCTGTTTACGAACAGGGCATGTCGCACTGGTCGCTCGATGATTTCGCCGCGCAGGTCAACGACGGCACGCTGCCGCAGGTGAGCTGGATCTTGCCGCCGCGCGATTTTTCCGAGCATCCGGGCGCACCCTCGAGCCCGCAGAAAGGCGGCCACTTCATCGAGCAGGTGCTCGAACGGCTGACGGCCAACACCGAGGTATGGAGTCGCGCCGCGCTGTTCGTCACCTTCGATGAGAACGACGGCCTGTTCGATCACCTGCCGGCACCTGCGCCGCCCTCGTACAACCTCGACGGCAGCATGGCGGGCAAAGCAACGCTGAACCTCGCTGGCGAGTATTTCTCCGATCCGGAGCGCAAACATCTCGATGCGGACGACACGATCTCCGGCACTGTGCGGCCTTTCGGGCTCGGCGCGCGCGTGCCGATGTATGTCATTTCACCGTGGAGCAAGGGCGGCTGGGTCAACTCGCAGGTCTTCGATCACACATCGATGGCAATGTTCCTCGAGAAACGTTTCGACATGACGGTGCCGAACGTCAGCCCCTGGCATCGCGCCGTGTGCGGCGACCTGAGCTCGTGCTTCGATTTTGCCAACCCCGGCGATACCGCACCGGTGGCCTTGCCGACGATGAGCATCTGGGCGGAAATCGAAGCGCAGCAGCGCGCCATGCCGGCCTACATGGTGCCGGACGAGGCCCAGCTCCTGTTCCAGGAAAGTGGCACGCGCCTGTCGCGTGCGCTGCCCTACGCATTGCACGTCGATGCAGACGTCAGCGTCGGCGCCAGCGTGACGCTGACTTTCAGCAACAGCGGCGCGCAAGGCGCGGTATTCCACGTCTATGACAAGCTGCACCTCGAGCGTATTCCACGTCGCTACACCGTGGAAGCCGGCAAGATGCTTGCAGATACCTGGAGCACCGGTGCCGATCGCGGCGAGCATGACTTGTGGGTCTACGGCCCGAATGGCTTCGTGCGTGTCTTCCGCGACGAGGGCGCGGCGCGAGAGGCAGGGCTGGAATGCACCGCGAGTTACGCCGCTGATAGCGCGAGCCTGCGCCTCAAGTTTCGCAACACCGGCACTGAGGCCTGCACCTTGCAGATACTCGACGAGACCTACGACAGCGGCGGACCCTGGCAAGTAAGGCTCGCACCAGACGAAGAAAAGGAACAGGTGTTCGACCTGGCGGCGAGTGGCGCGTGGTACGACTTCAGCGTGAGCGACAGGGCCGCGCCCGCATACCTGCGTCGCTTCGCTGGCCGCGTCGAGTCGGGCCAGCACGGCATTAGCGATCCAGCGCTGGGAACGGGTTAGCCCGAACCTCCCAGTTCTCCCATTTTCCCGCGATGGACAGCATCGCGTGGGCTGTTTATGCTCGCGGCAGATATAAAAACAGGCCGTAGATTCAGGGGGAAACATGCTGTTGCGCTTGTCCGTGTGTGCATTGCTGTGCATCAGCGCCATCGGTTCGGTCGCGGCGCAAACGCTGCCGCGGACCGCCAGCGGCAAACCCGACCTGCAAGGCATCTGGCAGGCGCAAGGCGCCGCTGCCTATGATCTCGAAGATCATCTCGCGCGCCACGACATGCCCGCGGGCATGGGCAGCGTCGAGGGCGCTCTGCCGTATCTGCCAGCAGCGCTCGAACAGAAGCGCGCGAACTTCGCGAACCGCGCCGAGCTCGACCCGCTGAACAAGTGCTATCTGCCCGGCACGCCGCGCATCATGACGATGCAATTTCCCTTTCACGTATTCCAGACCGACGATCACGTTGCGATCCAGTTTGAATGGAGCCAGGTGCATCGCCTGATTTACACGAACGACACGCCGGCGCTGTATCCCGGCATTGAGTCGTGGATGGGGCACGCGCGCGGCGAATGGGAAGGCGACACACTCGTCGTCACGGTCAACGACTTCAACGACCGCAGCTGGCTTGATGCCGCTGGCAATCATCACAGCAATGCGATGACGCTGGTCGAACGCTACACGCTCATCGATGCCGACACGATCGACTATGAAGTTACCGTCACCGACCCAAACGTGTTCGAGCGTCCGTGGACGCTGCATGTGACGCTCGCGCGGCAGCAGGACTTGGACCGCATTCTCGAATTCCAGTGCCAGGCCGAAGCCGAGGAAGCCAGCGGTGACTTCGAGCGCGATGAGCGCACCTGGTATCCGGCCGAAGCGCATCCCGATAACCAGCCCTTCGATGCCGACGCGGGCCTCGATCTGCCGCTGCCCGACGTCGGCGCCGACATCAGGCGTTTGCCCGATGGTATGCCGGACATTTCGGGTTACTTCCTCGCCGATGCCGGTGGCGCCAACTACGGTCTCGAACAGAATGAGCGCGACTTCCTGACGCCCGGCACGCGCGGCGTGCTGGTCGATCCAGCCGACGGCAAGTTGCCTTACCAGCCCTGGGCGCGCCCCGAGCGCATCGACCGCGAACTGCCGCACCGTGGCTATGACGACCCGACCGCGCATTGCTTCGTCGCCGGCGTGCCGCGCTCGCATTATGTGCCTTCGCCCTTCTTCATCATGCAGGCGCCGGGCTACGTCATCGTGTTGCATGAGCGCATGTCGTGGCGGCAGATTCCGCTCGATGGCCGCGCGCATCTGCCTGAGCACCTGCGGCTGTGGCAAGGCGATTCGATCGGTCGCTGGGAAGGCGATACGCTGGTCGTCGAAAGCCGCAACTTCAACGGCAAGACCTGGTTGAACGAAAGGGGCGACGTCATCACGCACGCGGCGACGGTGGTCGAGACCTTCACGCCAGTTGGCGCCGACCGCGTGATCTATCGCGCCACGATCAGCGATCCGCTCGCGTTTACACGGCCCTGGACGATGGAGCTGCCGCTGGATCGCAGTAACGATGAATTGCTGGAAGTGGCCTGTCTCGAAGACAACAACGACCTGCAGCACCTCAAAGACGTCCGCGATGAATGGCGCGCGGCGAATCCGCAATAGCATTTGAAAGGTAGGGAGTATCCAACCATGAACAAGTTGTCATCGAAATACGCGCGCACCTTGCTGCTGGCGACGCTCTGCGCGACCGGCGCCGCGCATGCCCACCACTCGTTCACCGCCGAGTACGACAATAACAAGCCGGTGGCCTTTAGCGGCGTGGTCACCGACATGAAGTGGTCCAACCCGCACGGCTGGATCTACGTGGATGTCAAAGCGGCAGACGGCACCGTGACAAACTGGGCGCTCGAAACCGGCGCCGCGAACAACCTGATCCGCCGCGGCTGGCGCAAGGAAAACCTGCCGGCCGGCACCGTGCTGAAAATCGAAGGCTGGCAGGCGCGCAACGGAACTCCGACGGCGAACATCTCGTCCGTGACCCTCGAAGACGGCACGCGCCTGTTCGCCGGCTCATCGAACCAGCAGGCGCCGCAGCAGCAGTAATTTGCTCAAACCAGCCTGAAGCCCTGATGGTATAGCGGGAGTTCGCGGAAACGTTTCCCTGTCGCGGCAAACAACGCGTTGCAGAAAGCTGGCAACAGGGGCGCCTGGCCCGGTTCACCCACACCACCCCAGAAGCCGCCGGTCGGCGCCAGTACCACGTCGACCTTCGGCATTTCCGCCATGCGCAGCACGCGGTAGTCATGGAAATTGGCCTGCCGGACCCGGCCGCGCTCGATGTTGATCTCGCCCCACATGGCCGCGCTCAGCGCCCAGACCGTTGCGCCCTGCAACTGCGCGACGACGTTGTCGGGGTTGACGACATGACCGCTGTTGATGGCCTGCACGATGCGGTGCACCTTGATGCCGCCGCTGGCGTCGACCGACAGTTCGACTACCGCCGCAGTGAAGCTGCCATAGGGTTCCGTCGTCGCGATGCCGCGGAAGACGCCCGCCGCCGGCGCGGTGGTCCAGCCAGCATTGTCGGCTGCGACCTGCAGGATGTGGCGTGACAGTTCATCTTCGGCCATGTGCCGCAGGCGGAAGCTCAGGGGATCTTCACCCGCCGCGTGCGCGAGTTCGTCGATGAACTGCTCGCGTGCGAAGGGCGTTTGCGACCAACCCACGGTGCGCCAGAAACCGATCGGTACATGCGTGGGCGTCTGCTTGTAGCTGTGATCCTGGTTATCGACGAGATAGGGCAGGCGCGTGAAACCTTCGGTCGCCATCGCGTCGACGCCGTTCGGCAGCGGAATGCCGCGCATCTGCCCCAGCAAGGAGCCGCTGGCGATACGCGTACGCCAGCCAACGATTTTGTTGTCGGCATCGAGTCCGGCCTTGAGCCGGTACATGGCGAGCGGGCGATAGAAACCGTGTTGCGTGTCTTCCTCACGTGTCCACAGCAGCTTGACCGGTGTATCCATCGGCAGTTTCGCCGCGATCAATGCCGCCTGCTTGCCGTAATCGCCGGTACCGCCACGACGACCGAAGCCGCCGCCCGCCTGCACGCGATGCACGATGACAGTTTCGGGTGGGACGCCAAGGGCGCCGGCAACTTCGGTGGCGACACCGTCAGCCGATTGCGTCGAGGTCCAGACCTGCACATGGTCGGCGCCGATCTGCACCGTGGCGCCCATCGGTTCCATCGGCGTATGACTCAGGTAGGGCGTGTAATAGTCGGCTTCAAGCACCTTGGCCGCGCTGCTGAGCGCGGCGTCGACATCGCCAGCACTGTTGGGTAGTGGTGCTGCGTCCGTCGCCGCGAGACCTTCCTGGAAGAAGGCGCGAATGCTCGCGTCGTCGACACTGCCGTTGCCGCGCTCATCCCAGGTGATTTCGACACGCGCCAGCGCCTGCTGCGCGCGCCACCAGTTGTCGGCGACGACCACCAGCGCGCTGTCGTCGTCGATCGCGAAGATGTCGATAATGCCGCGCATGCCGCGCGCGCTCGCGTCATTGAAAGTGCTCAGCTTGCCGCCGAACACTGGCGCCTGCGCGATCGCGGCGTAGACCATGCCGGGCAATGACACATCGATACCGTATACCTGCGAACCGTCGGTCGACGCCGGAATGTCCCGACGTGGCACGGACTGGCCGATGATGCTCCACGCGGAGGGATCCTTCAGCGCGACCGTTTCTGGCACAGGCTGCGTGGCCGCAAGCGCCGCGAGTGCGCCGAAGCCGCTCTGCTTGCCGCTCGCCGCGTGCGCGACAATGCCATTCTGCACGGTGATTTCGTTGGCCGGCACGCTCCACTGCTGCGCCGCCGCACTCACCAGCATGGCGCGCGCCGTGGCGCCGGCCGTGCGCAGGGCTTCCTGCGAGGCGCGGATCGTGCGGCTGCCGACGGTGGCCATGTCGCCCCAGGCGCGGTTGTTGCGCAGGTGTTCGTTGACGTCGACGTAGACAATCTTGACCTGGTCCCAGTTCGCATCGAGCTCATCGGCGACTAGCTGTGGCGCCGACGTGAAGCTGCCCTGGCCCATTTCGGAGCGCGCGTAGCGGATTGTCACCGTATCGTCCGGCGCGACTTCGACCCAGATGTTCACGCGCGTGGGATCCGCGGCCTCGGCCGCGCGGGCCTTGTTGTTGGGCAAGGAGAAGCCCAGTGCGAAACCGCCGCTCACGGCGGCGCTGGCAAGCAGGAACTGGCGGCGGGTACTGTTGACTGGTTTGTTCATGGCAGCCTCCTCAAGCCTTCGCTACTTCGGGTGTAGTGCCGGCGAGATCGTGAATCGCCGCACGGATACGCGCATAAGTACCGCAGCGGCAGAGGTTGCTCATCGCGGCATCGATATCGGCGTCATTGGGCTGCGGAATCTTCTGCAGCAGCGAGGCCGCGGCCATGATCTGCCCGCTCTGGCAGTAGCCGCACTGCGGCACCTGGTGCCTGATCCAGGCTTCCTGCACCGGATGCGCGACGTTTTGCGCGAGGCCTTCGATAGTCGTGATGCGTTTGCCCACGGCGGCGGAAACTGGCAGTACGCAGGAGCGCACTGGTTCGCCGTCGATGTGCACCGTGCACGCGCCGCATTGCGCAATGCCACAGGAGTACTTGGTACCCTTCATGTCGAGGACGTCGCGGATCACCCACAGCAGCGGCATCTCGGCTTCGACATCGACTTCATGCGTTTGATCGTTGATGAGTAGTTCCATGGCAAGTCTCCGGCGGGGTTCAGGTCAAGGCGGGGTTTGTGCCTACTGTATGCCAACGGCGGCGATGTGTCAGCATGTGGCGGGCCAGGGAACAGGTACACGCAGGACTGGAAGTTGGCGCCTACTGCCGGGCTATCGTGAAACATAGCTCGGTTATACCGAGAGCCCTACGATGATTGGAGGTCCACCTGTGCGCGGTCCTCGGGTAATACCCCGATTGTTGCAACGGAAACTCTGTGGCGTGGAACCTTCTCCTGCAGCCTCGGTCCTCCTCAATGGGAATTTAATATTCCACCGCCTGGCATCTGCCACGCGGAGTCAAGGAGGCTGCAATGAAATTCGAAGTACCGCCCTTACCGTATCCCCGGGATGCGCTGGAACCGGCGATGAGCCGCAACACGCTGGAGTTCCACTACGAGAAACACCACAAGGGTTACATGGCAAAACTGAAAGCCGCGCTCGAGGGCACCCCTGACGAAAGCAAGTCGCTCGAAGAGATCGTGCGTTCGTCGCGCGGCTCCGTCTTCAACAATGCGGCGCAGGTGTGCAATCACACCTTCTTCTGGAAAAGCATGAAACCGGGCGGCGGTGGCGTGCCGCCGTCCGGTCCACTACTCGACATGGTCAACGAGGATTTCGGTGGCTGGGATGGCTTGCGCAAGCAACTGATCCAGAGCGGCGTGGATCGTTTCGGTTCGGGCTACGTATGGCTCGTGCTGAAAGGTTCGCACCTGAAAGTGCTGAGCACCGGCAACGCGGAGACTCCGCTGATCACCAGCGCCAAGCCACTGTTGACCTGCGACCTGTGGGAACACGCGTACTACCTCGACTATCAGAACCGGCGCGACACGTTCCTGGAGACGTTCTGCGACAAGCTGGTCAACTGGGACTTCGCGCTGAAGAACCTGAACGAATCACGCGTGCAGCAGGTAGTCTGATCCTGAGGCCTCGAGGGCAGACGACTCACTGTTCATTTGTTCAACAGCCAGGGGGCGTCCACCGGGCCTGTTCCCCGCGTCTTCAGTCAGTGTAACCTCCAGTACTCACACGGGAGGAAGCCGGGCAATGGACACTCGCAAGGAAACCGACAGTCTCGGCAGCATCGATGTACCACGCGCGGTGCTGTGGGGAGCGCAAACCCAGCGCTCGCTGCAAAACTTTGCAATCGGCATCGCCTTGCCGGGCAGGCAACAGTTTCCGCTGCGTTTCATCCACGCGTTTGCGCTCGTCAAGAAAGCAGCGGCGCAGGCGAATAACGAACTGGGGCTGCTGTCCGCAAAACTCTGCGACCTCATCACGCAGGCCTGCGACGAAATTGCGCAGGGCAAGCATGACGATCAGTTCCCGCTCGTCGTCTGGCAAACCGGCAGCGGCACGCAAACCAACATGAACCTCAACGAAGTCATTGCCAATCGTGCCAACGAGCTCGCGGGCCATGCGCGTGGGGGCAAGTCGCCGGTGCATCCCAATGACCACGTCAACCTGTCGCAGTCATCCAACGATGTGTTTCCGACGGTGATGCACGTCGTCGTCGCCGCGTCGCTGGGTGACAAGCTGCTGCCGGCGCTTGAATACCTGCAGCAGTCGCTCGCGGAGAAAGCACTCGAGTTCGCCACGCTAATGAAGACCGGGCGCACGCACATGATGGATGCGACGCCAATCGCGCTCGGTCAGGAATTCAGCGGCTACCACCAGCAGGTCGACTATGCGCGCAGGCAGATTCTGGCCGTGTTGCCTGAGGTGCAGGCACTCGCGATCGGCGGCAGCGCAGTCGGCACCGGCCTCAACACGCCGCCGTACTGGACCGAAACCGTCACGCGCAACATCGCGACATTGACCGACATTCCCTTCACGTCGGCGCCGAACAAGTTCATGGCGCTCGCGGCGCATGACGTACTCGCCGATCTCAGCGGTCGCGTGCGCGTGCTTGCCACTGCCTTGCTGAAAATCGGTAACGACCTGCGGCTGATGGCCAGCGGTCCACGCTGCGGTCTCGCGGAAATACGGCTACCGGAAAACGAGCCGGGCAGTTCGATCATGCCTGGCAAGGTCAACCCGACGCAGATCGAAGCGCTGACAATGGTGGCGATCCAGGCGATGGGTAACGACGCCGCTGTCGCGATCGCGAACAGCCAGGGCCAGTTCGAACTGAATGTCTACAAACCGCTGATCTTCCGCAACGTGTACGAGTCCATCGAGTTGTTGAGTGACGCTATTGAGGGTTTTACCCGGCAATGTTTGCGGGGAATCGAGGCCAATGCGCAGCGCCTTTCCCGCTATGCTGAATTGTCACTGATGCGCGCCGCCGAGCTAACGCCATTTATCGGCTACGATCTCGCCGCCAAAAGCGCGCAACTGGCTCACGAACAGGAAATCTCCCTCAAGCAGGCGGTGCTGCAGTTGGGCGCGATGACTGAAGCCGAATTCGACAAGGCAATCAATCCGAAACCAGCATAGCTTGCATCCGGCAAGCTGGAGGAAGGGATATGGCGATTTCGAAAACCTTAAAGAATGCCGACGACGACAAGCCCCTTAAGACCATCCGCGAAGCCATCGGCATTTTCCACAACGCAGACACGCTGCACGCCGCGATCGACGAACTGATCGCCGCCGGTTTCACGACCGACGAGCTCGGACTCCTCGCCAGCGAACAGGTCGTCGAAAATTCCCTCGGCGACCTCTATGAGCGCACCAACGACAATCCCGAATCCACAGATGCGCCCGCGATTGCCTTCGTGCGTCGCGATACGCTCGGTGAAACGGCGCGTACGCATTTCGCCAGCCTTTTCTTCGTCGGTACCGGCGGCGTCATGGGCGGGCTCATCGCGACGGCTGCTGTCGTCGCCAGTCCCTTGCTGGTTGCGCTTGGCGCGGTCGTTGGTGTCGGTATGGTCGGTGCGGCCGCGGCCGCCTTCATTCACCAGAGCGACGCCGAATACCTGCAGCAGCAGGTCGATGAAGGCCAGATCCTGTTGTTCGTGCGCATCGATGACGCACGCGGCCAGCAGGCCATGAACATCCTGAAGCGCCACAGCGGGCTCGACGTGAAGATGTACGAAGTTCCTGTCACGACTGAAGCGCCCAATTCGGCGCGCGCCATCAATACCTGAATGTCAGCCAGCGCTTGTATGCATCAGAGTGTTGGCTACCCCCGAGATTCTTCATGTGCCCGAGATTTTTCATGCCCCCGAGGTTTTTCATGCACCCGAGGTTTTTCATGCAAATGAAGCGACAGGTCCCACTGCTATTTGCCACGCTCTTTTTGCCCGGCATGGCCGGCGCCGCCAGCGACGCGCAGCTGATCGTCCAGATGAACAGGGTGACCGATGCCGGTGTCACCGAGCCGCTTGGCGAGATCCTCATCGTCGACGTGGCGCATGGCGTCGAACTGCGGCCCGCGCTGACCGGGCTCGCGCCGGGCCAGCATGGTTTTCATGTGCATGAGTTCGGCAGCTGTGATCCCGGCATCGATGAGTCGGGAAAGGCGGTAGCCGCGCATTCGGCCGGCGAACACTACGATCCCGATGGCGCCGACCAGCATGGCTCGCCACTGGCCAACGATGGCCACAAGGGCGACTTGCCGATACTGAACGTCGGCGCCGACGGTCGCGCCACGATAGTCATGCAAGCCTCGCGTCTTCGCATCGACGACCTTGCGGGACGCGCGCTGATCATCCATGCCGGCGGCGACAATTTCACTGACGTACCGCCCAACGGTGGCGGTGGCGCACGCGTCGCCTGCGGCGTGATTCCGGGCCAGCCCGAAGCCTTGCCGTTGCCACAGTCCGCGCAGTAGTGTTGAAACTGGACAGGCCGCGCTGATCCTTGTCGATCAGCGCAGCCTGTTGCGACAGGCAACCCTGGCGCAGCGAGCGTTCCTCGACGCGTCCGGGCACTGGTCAGCGACTCTTCTCCGCCTTCGCCGCAGCCAGTGCCGACGTCACATGTTGTTCCTCTTCCGGCGGCGGCAACATCGCTTCGAGGCCAAGGGCCTGTAACCACAGCTCACGGCACCAGCCCCTGGTGTGGTACAGATGTTCGTCTTCTTCATCTTCGACCTGCTCGTAAGCCTGTTGCAGCGCCGCGCCCTGTTCGGGCGGCAGCGCCTTGGCGCATTTGCCCATCAGGTGCCAGTTCATGTGGTCCTTGGTTTCGGCATGCACGACGCATTCGCAGGCCACCAGCTCGGCCGCGGTCGGATCGTTTGCGGCGAGCGCCATCTTCATGGCGATGACGAGGGACTTGCCGTTGTGCTCGACGATCTTGCGTCCCGGCGTGATTTCGCCGGGATCCAGTCCAAGCGACTCGCACACGGTCGTCATGACGAGCACGTGGTTTTCTGTCTGCGCCAGATACTTCTCCCACTCTTCACGCAGGTCCTCGTTGAGCACGCACTCGAGCGCAGTGCGGTATACCAAAACTCCGCCGCGTTCATGTTCGAGCGCCTGCAGTAGAAGTTCTTTCACTTGCGGGGCTAGTTTCATTGCGATGTCTCCCTTGTCAGCTGCGTCTATACGACCGGCGGATCGGTTTCGCGTGCAAAGTGCCGGTGCATCGAGATGGCCTCCGCGAATGCGGCAAATGCGCCATCGCCTTCCTCCGCCGCAAATTGCAGCAGGCCGGGATCCGCTTCACCGTCGGGCAGGGCGGGTGGTATGCCCGCCTTGTCGAGCAGCGCAGTCGCGGCGCCCAGCAGCAGAATTGGCTTGCAATGCCGGTACTGGTCCTTGAGGAATTCGATTGCGTGGCCGCTGTGCGACAGCGCCTGCACGCCGGCCTCTCCGTCCGGCAGCACGAGCGCGTCGTACAGCACGGACGGGCCCGCCTCGAGGGAAATCTCGACTTCAATCGGCTCACCATCGCCGGTCGTGACCGGGCCCAGCTTGATGCCAACAAAGCGTGGCACTGCGCCTTCCGCGGCAAGCTGCTGATGCAGATTGAGAAGACTCTGTCCCGCAACTCCATCGGCAACCATGACGGCAATCCGCCGTGCCTGGATTCCGGTTTCACCGGGCCGCGCGAACAGCGACAGTGCTGGCGACTCCGTGACTTCCGGTTTCGGCGCCCGTGGCAATACGCGCGGCAATGGGTCGGGCAGTTCCATGCCGAGTCCGTCGGCGACGCCCTGCGCCAGTTCCTCGGCGACGTTGCGCAAGCCGGCGACCATGCGGCGCCTGATCGCAACGGTTTGCACTTTCGTCAGCTCGAAGCGGAAGGCGCGGATGATGTGTTGCTTCTCGACATCGGTCTGGCTGTTCCAGAACAGCGTGGCCTGGTTGTAATGCTCGGCGAACTTCTCGGGCTTGCCGCGTACCTTGTGTTCTTCGGTTTGCTCCGGGAAGGACATGAAGCCTTTGGTACCCGCCTGGAACGGGCAGCCACCGGCCAGCGAGTTTGGCTCGTAGGCCACGCGTCCGCGCGGAATCGCCTGGCGATGGAAGCCGTCGCGCTGGTTGTTATGCACCTGGGCAACGGACGCGTTGATCGGAATTTCATGGAAGTTGGGACCGCCGAGCCGCGTGATCTGCGTGTCGACGTAGGAATGAATGCGCCCCGCAAGCAAGGGATCGTTGCTGAAGTCGAGGCCAGGCACGATATGCGCCGTGCAAAACGCAACCTGCTCGGTTTCCGCAAAGAAGTTGTCAGGATTGCGATTGAGCACCATGCGCCCGATCGGCCGCACAGGGATCAGCTCTTCCGGCACGATCTTCGTGGCGTCGAGTATGTCGAAGCTGAAATCCTCCGCCTGCTCCTCGGTGAACACCTGGATGCCGAGCTCGTACTCGGGATAGGCGCCGGCCTCGATCGCTTCCCACAGGTCGCGACGATGGAAGTCCGGATCCGCGCCGGAAATCTTCACGGCTTCGTCCCAGGCGAGCGAATGCGTGCCGGCCAGCGGTGTCCAGTGGAACTTGACGAACACTGACTTGCCGCCCTCGTTGATGAAACGGAAGCTGTGCACGCCAAATCCCTGCATCGTGCGATAGCTGCGCGGGATCGCGCGGTCGGACATCACCCACATCAGCATGTGCGTCGATTCCGGCATCAGCGAGACGAAATCCCAGAAAGTGTCGTGCGCCGACGCAGCCTGCGGCATCGCGTGATGCGGTTCGGGTTTGACCGCGTGCACGAGATCGGGAAACTTCATCGCATCCTGGATGAAGAACACCGGGATGTTGTTGCCCACGAGGTCCCAGTTGCCTTCGTCAGTGTAGAACTTCACGGCGAAGCCACGCACGTCGCGTGCAGTGTCGGTGGAGCCACGTTCGCCGGCGACGGTCGAGAAACGCACGAACACCGGCGTGCGCTTGCCAGCCTCGGCGAAGATCGACGCGCGCGTCAGCTCGCCCAGCGGCTCGTAACATTCGAAGTAGCCGTGCGCCGCCGAGCCGCGCGCATGCACGATGCGCTCGGGTATGCGTTCGTGGTCGAAGTGCGTGATCTTTTCGCGCAGGATGAAGTCTTCGAGCAGGCTTGGGCCGCGCAGCCCCGCCTTCAGTGAATTCTGGTTGTCGGCAATTGGCACGCCCTGGTTGGTCGTGAGCACGCGGCCGCTGGAATCGACCCGGACCCGATCCAGCGGACCATTGCCGGGGTTGAAACTCATCTGCGGATTGCCGCTGCCCGCTTTCTCCGACGCGTTCTCTTCAGACAGCGTGCTCGCGCCGACGATCGGATCCGGTGGATCCGCGGTCTGCCCCTCGGCCGGCATCATCGCAGCCGTGCCGTACTCGGAGGCTTTCGCCGCATTGTGCGGAAAGGCGTTCGCCAGCAGTTCCGTGCCCTCCATTTTCTGCGCGGCAAGGTCGGCGCTGCCGGATTCGCGATGCGTGGGACCACTCATCGTCGAGCGCGCTGATGTTGCGGTGTCGCTGCGGGCTTTGCCGCTTGTGCTGGCGGAAGGAGAGGACTTTTTCGAGGGGCGTTTTTCTGCCGATTTTGTCGGCGGTTTTTTTGCAGCCATGTGTGCCTCGGTCTGGAAGAGTATGGATGGGATTCAGCGGAGGTCGTGCGAGCGCGCCGACATGCGTTCGACGTCAGGAGGAATACTGTAGGAGGACCGCGGTGATTGGCGTCGGGCATTACCCTGAAGCTCAGGGTGCGATGTCCCTGAGCCAATGCCGAAGCTCGACAGTCGAAGCACTGCCGCGAAAGCTGGTCCGGGCCATTGCGGCCCGGCGCTTAGTGATTCAGTCGCACGACGCCGACCTGCGGCAGTGCCGCGAGGCCAATATCGCGAGCATGCTCTTCAAAACCCTTGTTCTTCCAGAAGAAGGCGCCGGGCATCGTGGTCGGGATGACGAGCACGTAGAACAGCGCGCGACCGACGAGGCTCGTTATCAGCAGGCCGAGCATCAGCAGTGTCCAGGACATGAGGCTCAATACGAGCGTCGAGCTGAACATCGCCGCGAAGGCAAGCAGCAGGTTGAAGCCGAGCAGGGCGTTGCGCAGCACATAAGTTTTGCCGAAGGTGGTTGTCTGGATGTAGTGCGAAACCGCGCCTTCATGTTCCTTGCCATCCATTGCAAGCGCATGTGCGCGCAGGCCGATTCCCTGCAACACCAGGCCGATGCACACGGCCGCGCCGCCAGCGGTCAGCACGGGCATGGCCTCGCCGCCGCGCGCGAGTTCGAGGATCACTCCGCCGCTGCCGATCAACGCGCCGCCGAGCGCGAGCGCCGAGCCGCAGAAATCCGTGGCGACCTGCCAGTGATCCCAGAAGGGGCGCGCCTTGATGCGGTAGCACTTGATCATGTAGTAGAGGCCGCCCGCGGCGCCGAGCAACGCAACCATGCCGAAGCCGTTGGCGATCGCCGTGGCGACGGCTGCCGACACGAGGTCCATGACTGCGGCGCCAAACAGCGCCGAGTACAAACCCTGGAAGATGCTGTTGCCCGGCAACGAGAACAGCAGGTGCAGTCCCAGCATGCCGATGAAGACCGCGATGCCAAAACCTTCGCGGCACACCGGCGAATAGCGCAGGTTGTTGAAGCCGCGGTAGAAGCGCAGCGGCTTGCCGAGGTGCGTTGTCGACATGAACATGCCGCCGGACACGAGCACGAAACTGGCGAGGCAGAGCAGCGCATAAGCCGGCGAGTTGCGCAGGCCGACCAGCACTTCGATCTTCAGCAGGCTGCCGACGAAAGCCAGCGCGAAGGCGCCGATCGCGGCCTGCGTGCCGAGCGTGAACAGTACGAGTGGATTCTCGCGCGAGCTGAGGCGGCCGATATTCCACAGGCGCAGGCGTCCAGACTTCTGGTCGACGCGCGGTTTGTAGTTGCCGTTCGCGTCCTTGTGGTACTTCACCGGCATCGTGTCGGTACGCGTGACTTCTTCCGGCAACGTGCGCGTCTGCTGGAAGCGAATGTTCGGGTGCGTGATCGAGGGGTCGGGGAAGCCAGGGATCGTAACCTTGGCTTCCTCGCGGTTTTCCGGAATGTTCTCGATGACGCCGAAGTCGAGCGCGTTACCGAGACAGGCCGAGACGCAAGCGGGCTTCAAACCGACTTCCAGACGATCGACGCACATGTTGCATTTCGATACCTGGCCCTTGATCGGGTCGAGCTGCGGCGCGTTGTACGGACAAACCCAGGTGCAATAGCCGCAACCGAAACAGGTTTCAGGATCCTGCAGCACGGCGCCGTACTCGGTGTGCTTCGTGTAGGCATTTGTCGGGCAGCCCTTGAGGCACACCGGATCGTCGCAGTGGTTGCAGGCCATCGAGATGTTCATGCGCTTGTAGTCGGGATAGCAGCCGCCTTCGACGTAGCCGACGGAGCGAAAGGCGATGTGTCCCGGATTGTCGTTCTTCTCGCTGCACGCGGCTTCGCAGGCATGGCAACCGATGCAGTTGTCGGCGGTGAAAAAGAAGCCATGCTGCTTGTTGCGGTTCGGGTTGCAGCCGACTTCCGTATTACCGTTGATGAACAGCGGCTGGCCTTCGGCCCAGGTGGGGTTCAGCTGCAAGAGGTCGATCTTGTGGCCGTAGCGGTTCTCCGGCTGAATCTCCTTGTCGGACAGCAAGGCGTATGGCTGCTCTTCCGTGCGCATTTCCCACAGCGAACTGGCAGCTGGTGGCGTTACGGGGTCCTTGCGCGGATCGAATTCGACTACTTGATTCATATGACCTGCTTCATTATCGACAACTAGAATTTGCGGCGTTCCATGTTCAGCCGCGCCGCTTCGTCCTGATCCACGTTTTCAATCTTCACGCAGCACTGCTTGAATGCCGGCTGCCGGGAATAGGGATCGAGCAGGCCGAGCGTCAAGCGGTTCACGCAATCGTGGAAGTGGAAGGGGATGAATACCATGTTCGGCGGCACGCGCTGCGTCAGCTGCACCATGACGACTGCATCGCCGCGCTTCGACACGACGCGCACGTACTGTTGATGCTGGATGCCGAGTTTCTCGGCGGCGTCCGGATTCATTTCCATGAATGCCGTCGGACTGAACTTGTTGCCGTTGGCGAGCTTTCCGGTACGCGTGCGTGTATGGAAATGCTCGACCAGGCGACCACTGTTCAACCAGAACGGAAACTCCTTGTCGGGCTTTTCGTTGTTGTCCTTGAAGCGCACGGAAATCAGGTTGGCCTTGCCGTTGTGCGTGGGGAACTTACCATCGGCGTAGAGGCGCGCGAGGCCTTTGAGCCCCTCATCGCCTTCGCGGTAGGGCCATTGAATGCCGCGCGCAGCTTCGATCCTGTCGTAGGTCATGCCGGAAATGTCGAGCGTGCGGTTCGCGCCTTTCGACAGCTGTTTCATTTCGTCGAAAACGTCCTCGGTCTCGGTCGGGAACTTCATGTTCTGCGCATTGGGAAAGCGCTTCGCCATTTCGTTGAAGATCCAGAAGTCGGGTTTCGAGTTGGCCAGCGGTGGCACGGCATTGCGCGTGAGGTTTACACGGCGCTCGGTATTCGTGTGGCAGCCCTGCTTTTCAGCCCACACGGCCGCGGGGAAGTAGGCGTGCGAATACTGGTTGGTTTCGACGTCGGCATAGCAGTCCTGCACCACGGTGAACTCGAGCTTCTCCATCATCTTGCGGATGCGGCCGGTGTTCGCCATCGAGGTCATCGGGTTTGTTGCAACGAGCCACAGGCCCTTGATCTCGCCGGTTTCGATCGCCGGGAAAATATCGGTCTGCGCGAGCCCGCGCGTCTTCGGGAAGAACTCGGGGTCCACGCCCCAGAACTCGCCGATCTCGCGGCGATGCTCTTCCTTCTCGAGGAAACGATAGCCGGGCAAGCCGGAACATGAGGACCACTCGCGCGTGCCCATCGCATTGCACTGGCCGGTGATCGACAGGCTGGTGCCGCCCGGCTTGCCGATGTTGCCGGTGACGAGGTTCAGGTTGTTGATGTTGCACACGCCGTCGGAGCCGTGCGTGCTCTGGTTGATGCCCATCGTCCAGATGCTCATCGCCGCCGGCGCTTTGGCGTACAGCCGCGCCACGAGCCGGATCGTGTCTTCGTCGATGCCGCAGATATGCTGCGCCTTGACCGGGTCGTAGTCCTGCACCGTCTGTGCCAGCTCTTCGAAGTTGTTCGTATGTGCCGCGATGTACTCCTTCGCCTGCAGGTTCTCCTTGAAGATGACGAACAGCATGGAGTTGATCAGCACGCAGTCGGTGCCGGGCGTGATGGGGAGGTGGATGTCCGCGAACTGGGCGAACATCGTGACGCGCGGATCGACGACGATCAGCGGGAACTTGCGCTTCTCGCGCGCTTCTTTCAGGCGCCAGTAGATCACGGGATGCTGCTCGGGCAGGTTTGAGCCGAACGCCATCAGGCAGTGCGTATGTTCGAAATCGTCATAGCAACCAGGCGGACCGTCGAGGCCAAAGGAGCGCTTGTAGCCGGATACCGCCGAGGCCATGCACAGGGTCGTGTTGCCGTCGTAGTTATTCGTGCCGATGCAGCCGCGGGTCAGCTTGCCGAGTGTGTAGAACTCTTCGGTCAGCAGCTGGCCGGTGGAGACGATCGCGAACGAGTCACGGCCATACTTCTGCTGGATGCGCTTGATGTTGGCCGCGGTGTAATCGAGTGCTTCGTCCCAGGTGGTCTTCTTGAAGGGTTCCTGCCAGCGATTGCGGATCAGCGGATCGGTGCCGCGGCCACTGGAGTTGAACAGCTCATGTTCCTGCAGGCCCTTGATGCAGAGCTTGCCTCGATTGACGTCGGCGCCGGCGTGGCCGCGCGAAGTAATGACCTTGCCCTCGGCATTGATGCCGAGCTCGATCGTGCAGCCGGTAGAACAGTAGTTGCATGTCGCGTATTTCCATTCCTTGACCGGCTTCGGTGGAATGACGATTGGCTTTCTGTCTTTGCGTCCGAACAACATGGCGCGTGATTCCCTTTGATGCAGTGGCCCTGCTTCACGGCAGGTGCAAATAGGGAATAGCAATAAGTGCACCAAGAATTAAAAATCTGCGAAAACCGCGCTCGCCACTTATCTTCTTGAAAACGCGCGGGAAAAAACCCGACGCAAATGCAGGCTGCAGAACAAAAGCGCTCAACATGTGCAGCGTGCGCACCAAAACATCGCAGCTTCATACAGCGCTGCTGCCTGGTGGTGCGCAACATGCGCGGCAGGCACGCGAAAGGTTTTGGCGTGATGCGCGGCACTTGAATCAATCATTCCGCTGCCAACGGGAATCCAGGTTGTTGATTTTTCTGAATAGAGTGTGCGTTGTCATGACACTGTCTGCGCGCTTGCGCTGCGTGCTGAGCGGTCTTTGCCGAACTGGTGCGCCTCTTGCATTGGCCCTCACGTGAAGAATTCAACGCAGTGAATGCTGCAGGTCAGGGCGACGATGGCGAAGCAAAGAGTAATAGTAGTAGGCAATGGCATGGTGGGGCATCGCTTCATCGAGTATCTGCTGGCACATGCGCGCGCCAATGAATTTTCGATCACGACCTTTTCCGAGGAATCGCGTCTTGCTTACGACCGCGTGCACCTGAGTGCATACTTCACTGGTTCCACTGCGGCCGATCTCGCGTTGACGACGCGCGAAAAATATCGCGAACAGGGCGTCAACTACATCCTCAGCGACAAGGTCGTGCACATCGACAAGGCCAACAAGACTGTTACGACGCAGTCGGGCCGGGTCGAGCCGTGGGACAAGCTGGTTCTCGCCACGGGTTCCTATCCTTTCGTGCCTCCGGTGCCCGGCCACGACCGCGAACATTGCCTCGTGTACCGCACCATCGACGACCTCGGCCGCATCAAGGTGTCCGGGGCCCAGAGCAAGGTTGGCGTAGTCGTTGGTGGCGGGCTGCTCGGCCTCGAGGCCGCGAATGCGCTCAAAGGCATGGGACTTGAAACGCACGTGGTCGAATTCGCGCAGAAGTTGATGGCCGTACAGCTGGACGACGGTGGCTCCAAGTTGCTGCGCCGCAAGATCGAAAACCTCGGCGTGCGCGTGCACACCGGCAAGAATACGACCGCGATCGTCGACGGTGAAACCTGCCGCTACCGCATGAACTTCGCCGACGGCACGTTTCTCGAAACTGACATGATCCTGTTCTCCGCCGGCATCCGCCCGCAGGACGAACTGGCGAAACATTGTGAAATCGCGCTTGGCGCGCGCGGCGGCATCGAAATCAACGATAACTGCCGTACGTCGGAGAAAGACATCTACGCCATCGGTGAATGTGCGCTGTGGAATGGCCAGATCTTCGGCCTCGTCGCGCCCGGTTACCAGATGGCCAAGGTCGCCGTGGCGCAGATCACCGGCGGCGATGAAAAGTTCACCGGCGCCGATATGAGCACGAAGCTCAAGTTGCTCGGCATCGATGTTGCCAGCGTCGGCGACTCGACCGCGCGCACGCCCGGCGCGCGCTGCTATTACTACAACGACGACTTCGCTGAGGTGTACAAATGCCTCGTCGTGTCGAACGACGGCAAGAAGCTGCTCGGCGCCGTGCTGGTGGGCGAGGCCGAAGACTTCGGCAACTTCCAGCAGCTGATGCTGAACAGCATCGACCTGCCGGACAATCCGCAGGCGATGATCCTGCCCGGCATCGAAGGTGGCAAACCGGCGCTTGGTGTCGACGCCCTTCCCGACACGGCGCAGATCTGCTCCTGCTTCGACGTCAGCAAGGGCACGATCTGCTGCATGGTCCAGGAAGGCAAGAGCCTTGGCGACATCAAGGCGGCGACCAAAGCATCAACGGGCTGCGGCGGTTGCGCCGTGCTGCTGAAGCAGGTCGTCAACGCTGAACTCGCGAAGCTCGGCGTCGAGGTCAACAATCATCTGTGCGAGCATTTTGCGTATACGCGCCGCGAACTTGCCGACCTGGTCCAGGTCAGGAAGATCCGCACCTTCGCCACGCTGCTGAGCGAACACGGCAAGGGTCATGGCTGCGATATTTGCAAGCCTACGATCGGGTCGATTCTTGCGTCCTTCTGGAATGACTATGTACTGCAGCCGGAACATGTCGGCCTGCAGGACAGCAACGACCACTTCCTTGGCAACTTGCAGAAGGACGGCACCTATTCCGTGGTGCCGCGTATCGCGGGCGGCGAGATCACGCCGGACAAGCTGATCGTGCTCGGCCAGGTCGCGAAGAAATACGATCTGTATACGAAGATCACCGGCGGCCAGCGCGTCGACCTCTTTGGCGCGCGCGTGGACCAGCTGCCCGGCATCTGGAAAGAACTCGTCGACGCCGGCTTTGAAACCGGCCATGCCTACGGCAAGTCGGTGCGCACGGTTAAATCCTGCGTGGGCTCGACCTGGTGCCGCTACGGCGTCGATGACAGCGTGGGCTTCGCGATTGAAATCGAAGAACGCTACAAAGGCCTGCGCTCACCGCACAAGCTGAAGTTTGCCGTCTCGGGCTGCACGCGCGAATGCGCCGAAGCGCAGTCGAAGGATGTTGGCATCATCGCCACCGAAGGCGGCTGGAACCTGTACGTGTGCGGCAACGGTGGTATGCGGCCACGGCATGCGGACCTGCTAACGACCGGGCTCGATCGCGAAACGCTGATTCGCTACGTCGACCGCTTCCTGATGTTCTACTGCCGCACAGCCGATCGCCTGCAGCGCACTTCGGTGTGGCTCGAAAACATGGAAGGCGGTATCGACTATCTCAGGCAGGTGGTCGTCGAGGACAAACTCGGGCTCGGCGCCGAACTCGAGCAGGGCATGGCCAACGTTGTTGCGACCTACCAGTGCGAGTGGAAGACGACGATCGAGGATCCTGAACGTGTCAAACGCTTCCGCCAGTTCATCAACTCCGACAAGAAGGACCAAAGCCTTGCCTACGTCATCGAGCGTGGCCAGCGCCGTCCCGCCACGCGCGAAGAACGTGCCGCTGGCAAGGCGGTGGAACTGATCACACTCACGGAAGAGAACGCTTGAGAGGCGCTATGAACGCAGCAGGAAAAATCATGAACGAAGTCTGGACAACGGTCTGCAACGAAGACGATCTCGTCATCGGCTCCGGGGTGTGTGCGCTGCTCGACCAGGGCGGCAAGCAGGAACAGGTCGCGCTGTTCCGCGAAACCCGCGACGGCCCGGTGTATGCGATTGCGAACTACGACCCTGTCGGCGATGCATATGTATTGAGCCGCGGCATCATCGGCTCGATCGGTACCCGCATCGTTGTCGCCTCGCCGCTGTACAAGCAGCACTTCTGCCTCGAATCGGGTCTCTGCCTCGAAGATCCGAAGGTCAGCGTCAAAGCCTGGTCCGTGCGCATCGAGAGTGGAAAGGTACAGCTGAGGACGGCGTGAGCGCTGTATTCAATCCCGCGGCGGCGTGCTCGACTCCCGCCTGCGCGGCAACGACGCAGTAGCCGCATCCCCCCATCGAACAATCCAAAATGAACGGGAATTGATTCCCTCAGGAGAAGTGCATGTCCGCCGAAAAGTTCAACCTGCTCAGTTTTACGGGCAAGATGAAGATCCTGCACATGAGCTGGCTGGTCTTCTTCGTCACCTTCGTCGTCTGGTTCAACGCCGCGCCGCTGATGCAGGCGATTGCACTGAGTCTCGGCGTCACGGCGCAGGAGCTGGTCGTGCTCGCAACCGTCAACGTGGCGCTCGCCGTGCCGGCGCGCGTGTTGATCGGCATGCTGACCGATCGCTACGGCCCCCGCATCATGTACTCGGTACTGCTGGTGCTGGGCTCGCTGCCCTGCTTCTGGTTCGCCACGGCCGACACGCTCGGTGAAGCGGCGCTGGCGCGTTTCTTCTGCGGCTTTATCGGCGCGGGCTTCGTCATCGGCATCCGCCTCGTCAGCGAGTGGTTCCCGGCAAACGAGCTGGGCACCGCGGAAGGACTGTACGGCGGCTGGGGCAACTTCGGTTCCGCGGCCGCGGCCTTCACGCTGCCAGCGCTTGCGCTGTGGTTTGGCGGCGACGACGGCTGGCGCTATGCGGTTGCGATTACCGGTGTCATGAGTTTCATCATGGGCTTCGTGTTCTACGTCAACGTGCGTGATACGCCGAAGGGCTCCACCTACTTCAAGCCGAAGACGCTGGGCGCAATGGAAGTCACCAGCGTCGGCGACCTCGTGATGCTGTACGTCATGAAGCTGCCGATGTATGTGTGCCTCGTATTGCTCGCCTGGCGCCTGTCGCCGGCCGGCTTCGGCCTGATCAGCGCCAGCGTGACCAGTCTCATCTACGCTGGCGTGTTCCTCGTACTGCTGGTCGATTTCCGCAAGGTGTGGGTCACGAACCGCAGTCTGTTCACCGTTCCCGTCGCCGACCTGCACCGCTACAAGTTCAAGCAGGTCGCGATCCTCAACATTCTGTACTTCGCCAATTTCGGCTCCGAGCTTGCGGTGGTGTCGATCCTGCCGCTGTTCTTCGCCGAAACCTTCGAGCTGACGCCCGTATGGGCCGGCATCATTGCCTCGACGCATGCCTTCCTCAACCTCGTGTCGCGCCCAGGCGGTGGCTGGTTATCCGATAAATTCGGCCGCAAGAAAACCTTGTTGATCGTCACCGCCGGGCTCGCCGCCTCGTACTTCCTGACGAGCTACATCACCAGCGAATGGTCGCTGCTGGTCGCCGTGTTCGTGGTCATGCTCTGCGCCTTCTTCGTGCAGGCGGGCGAGGGCGCGGTGTTCGCGACGGTGCCGCTGATCAAGCGTCGCCTCACTGGGCAGATCGCCGGCATGACCGGCGCCTACGGCAATGTCGGCGCGGTGGTCTACCTCGTCATCCTGACCTTTGTCGATTACTCCACTTTCTTCTTGGTCATCGCCGCGTCGGCGATCATGGGTTTCGTCGCGCTGCTGTTCCTCGACGAACCGAAAGGGCAGATCGCCGAAGTGAACGAGGACGGCAGCGTCGAATTGATCCACGTAGGATAGACTGCGGATAAATGGGCTCTGACCCCAATTAAATGGCACAGTCGCATACTCTCAGCATAGCCTATGGCGGCCACACCACCGCCGGTCTCAAGGAGCGCAACGAAGACGCTTTCGCTGCGCTGCTGCCGGCGAGTCAGTTGCGCTATAGCAAGGGTGCGATCGCGGCGATCGCCGACGGGGTTTCCTGCAGCGACAACGCGCGCGTGGCCAGCCAGACCAGCGTCGGCACTTTCATCCAGGACTACCTGAGCACGCCCGAAAGCTGGGATGTCAAAACCTCCGCGTCGCGCGTACTCGCCGCGTTGAATTCCTGGCTGTACTCGCAGGGCCAGGCGGCGCTGACCCGACACAACGGCTTCGTTACGACGTTTTCCGCGGTGATCCTGCGCTCGACCACCGCGCACGTGCTGCACTGTGGCGACAGCCGCGTGTATCGCTATCGCGACGGCAAGTTGCAACCGCTGACGACCGACCACAATCTCGTACAGGGCAACGGCGATGCGACGCTGACACGCGCGCTTGGCATGGATACCGAACTCAAGGTCGACTATCAACAGCGAAGCCTGCGCGTCGACGATATCCTGCTGTTCACGACTGATGGTGTGCACGGCTTCGTCAAGCCCGCGCAACTTGCTGAAGCGCTCGCCGCGCTCGCTTTGCAAGCGCCCGGCAGCGAAGGCGGTAGCACGCCGCTCGAACAGATTGCGCGCGCGCTTATCGACAAGGCGCTCCACGCCGGCAGCAGCGACAATCTCAGCTGCCTCTTGCTGCGCGTACTCGACTTGCCGGTGGAGGATATCAACGAAGCGCACAGCAAGCTGACTCAGCTGGTGATTCCGCCCGTGCTCGCGCCGGGAAACAGGCTCGATGGCTACACCGTGACGAAGATCCTGCACAACGGTTCGCGTTCGCATCTGTATCTCGCCACGCATCCGCGCTACCGCCAGAAGTTCGTGCTGAAGGCGCCGTCGCCAAACTTCGCCGAGGATCCGCAGTATCTCGAAGGGTTCATGCGAGAACAGTGGGTTGGTCGCCGCATCGATCATCCTGGCATCATGAAAATCCACGATCCCGTGCCCGACAGCAAGTTTCTTTATCACATCTGCGAATTCATCGACGGCGTCACGCTGCGCCAGTGGATGTACGACAACCCGAAACCCGACCTGCAGAAAGTAAGGGAGTTCGCGAAGCAGATCGCGGCCAGCCTGCGCGTACTGCAACGCCTCGGCATGCTGCATCGCGATCTCAAGCCAGACAACATCATGCTGACCCAGGCCGGCGAAGTTAAACTGATCGACTTCGGCACCGTGCAGGTCAGCGGCCTGCAGGACATCGCCAGTCCGCTGCGCGAAGACACGCCGGTGGGCACAGCCGACTACATGGCGCCGGAATACCTCCTCGGCGAACGCGGCGCGCATCGCTCCGACATTTTCTCTTTCGGCGTCATCATCTACGAATTGCTGACCGAAGCATTGCCCTTCAGGACGCCTCAGGCCGGACGCAAGCTGGATTACAGCTTCTGGAAATACCGCAGCGCGCTGGAACTGCGCAAGGACCTGCCCTTGTGGATGGATATCGCCATGCGCAAGGCCTGCGCGCCGCGGCCTTCACAGCGCTACGCCGCGCTGTCTGAATTCCTGCACGACCTCGAAGTACCGAACCAGCACTTGCTTGCGGCGGAGCAGCATAAGCCGCTGATCGAGAATAATCCGGTGCGGTTCTGGCAGGTGGTATCGGCGCTGTTGCTGATGCTGCTGGTGCTGCAGGCCTGGTTGTTCTAGGCGCGGATTGCGTCAATCGCGCCTACCCGGAACACGCCTTCTTGCAAGGTGTTCTCTGAAACTCGCGATGACACTCAATAATCGACGCGCAGCGTGACCCCAAAAGACCGCGGTTGCTGCAGCATGCTCTGGTAGCTGGCATCGCCGGGGTACAGCGTCAGTACGGCGTCGTAGTTGACGACGGTTACATCGTTAACATTGTCGCCCCACAACACCAGCTCATAAGCGCCGCGCGTCAGGCCCGCCCGCACGCTGAGCCAGTGATAGGCCTGCTGGGTCAGGCGTGGATCGTTATTGGCGTTCGTGTTGTAGTCATCCGTCCACGACCAGTCGGCACGCAGGTTCAGTCTGCCCCAGGATTGCGACGCCTCGTATTGCAGCCCGGCATGTGTCTTCCATTCCGGCGCATTGACTGGATGCTTGCCGCTGAGGTCGCAGGCGCCATTGTTCAGAGGACTGTCGGGCCTGCGGCCGAAGTAGCAGGGCGCATTAAAATTGCGGCCATAGACGAGGTCGGCCAGCGACACGGCGAAATCGGCTGTAATGTTATCGGCGACCCGTATAGTGCCTTCGACCTCAAAGCCATCGACTGTCACTTCTTCGGCATTGCTGACATTGAACTGCCCGCCAACGAAAGCCGCTTCCTGATAATTGTCGTAGCGCGTGTTGAATACGTTGGCCGCAAGGCGCCAGCGTCGTCTTGCGCTCTCGAGCTTGATGCCGGCTTCGTAATGCATGACTTCTTCATCGCCGAATTCACGCTGCTCAAGTGGAACGCGGCCGAACGCTGTGTTAAATCCGCCAGACTTGAAGCCGGTCGCAGCTGTCGCAAAGAGCATCACGTCATCACGCAGGCGCCACTGCGACGTCAACGACCACGTGGCGTTTTGGGTATCCCTTGCGAGCCCTCCGCCGCTGACGCCCATGGGTGCGAGCACGCGGGTTAACACGCTAGGGGTGGGGCTGTTGGTCCATTGGAGAACGCCCGCATCCTTGCCTTCGGTCTGCCAGCGCGCGCCAGCGGTGAGCCTGAACTGCTCCGACACATTCCACGTTGCCTGGGCAAACACCGCGGCATAGTCAGTTTCCTGCCATGCATCCAGAAATCCCAACTGGCCGGAAGCCGCAAGCGGCAGGGGCACAGGGAAGTTAAGGACGCGCTGGGTGAGCGCGCTGACTGCGGGATGATCACTGAAGCGGCCGGCGCTGAAGGAAGGGCTGTTGCCGCGATCGCCGCGTCGGAATTCGTTGTCGTACAGGAATACACCTGTCATCCATTCGAGGGTCTGGCCCTGCAGCGATTCGAGCCGCAGTTCCTGCTGCCACGACTCACCATATTGGCTGTCATGAAATTGCAGCAACGGTGCCTGCAGCTGTGCCATGTCGCCGATGGTGCTGCGGAAATTCAGCTTGTCCCACGAGGTTAACGAGTGCAGCGACCAACCATTGGCGAATTCGTGCTCCGCCAGCAGCGTGAGGTCGCGCATGTCGACGCTCGTGGGCGAAGGTTGCGCGATGCAGGTGATGCGATTGTGGGGGTCGTTGTCTGTGCAGGTGTCGGAAACGCCGGCGGCACGCAGGATCGGCAACACGCTCCTGCCGATGCCAGCCGGATCGTAATAGATATCGGGCACTTCACGGTTGTTGTCTTCGCGCGCAAGGTTGGCGATGAGGCGCCACTGGATCGTGTCCGGCGAGCCCCACTGCAAGGTACCGCGCAGGCTGCGACGCCCGGTGTCATTCGAGGGCGCCCCGCCCTTGATGAGCGCCTCATCGAAGATCGGGCCGGACTCTGTCGTTGCAATGCCGAGGCCGCCACGCAGCGTCTCGGCCAGCGGTCCGGCGATGTGACCGCGAAACTGGCGGTGCGATGCATCGTTTGCGCCGTCGATCAGGCCGGCGGTCAGTTCAGCACGTAGCGAGAGCACCTCAGGCGGCGCCTGTGTATGGATCGCAACGACCCCGCCGGTCGTATTCTTGCCATGCAAGGTACTCTGCGGACCGCGTAGTACCTCGACTCGCTCGAGGTCAAAGAATTCGCCGGACGCGAACACTGGACGCGTGCGGAATGCCCCGTCGACAAAGAGACCAACGGCAGGTTCGAAGTTAGGAATCGTGCCGATGTTGCCGACGCGGCGCAGGCGCAAGCTGGTCGTGATCGAGCTCGTACTGGACTGCACTTCCAGCATCGGTATCTGGCGTGCGACGTCGTTGAGCGTCTGCACGCCAGCCTGCCGCAGCAGTGCCGCCGTCAGCACTGATACTGGCACCGGTACATCTTGCAGCAACTGTCGGCGCTTTTGCGCAGTGACGACGACTTCTTCGATGCTGGCATCCTGCGCGGCAAGAATGGGGCAGTGCAACAGGCCAAGGGCAAGTGTGAGGTTTTTGAATGGGATGACCCACTGGTCTGGAAACGATATGTGTAAACGTGCGGCACTTTCTGAATCTGACATCGGTGGTACTTGCTCTCCCGCGTGTTGCATGGCTTGCTACGACATCTTCGTGGGGATGCCGCTGGCGCGGCGCGCATGCTACTGAAGTTCCTGTGTCTCCGTCCGAACTTTTTGTCCGGTTGTCCCCTTGAAAGCGGCTGCGAATAGGGATACGGCAGACAATGATTCCCATTGCAGGACTTTGCCGATCCAGTTGCGTAAATACAAACCCATAAGCAAGCGGTGTGGGACTTCAGCTAACAAGACGGGCGCCCCATCATGGTGCGCGCGGACTGTAGATACCGTAGGTAGCGAAACTTGGTGTGGGTTGTCATCGGGGGCAGGAGTTCGCAGAAGCCCGCTCCGTCAGCTGTGCAGTATTCCGCCTTCGAGCACGGTCAGCTGCGGGCGTGTCTTGTCCGATTGATAAACGACGGAGCGGTTGCGTCCGTTCTGCTTCGCCTGGTACAGCGCTTTGTCGGCGTGCTGGATCAGTTCTTCGAGCGTTTCTTCGCGCGTGCGGCTGGCGACACCGATGCTGATCGTCAGTGGTCGTTTGCCGATCACGTCGACCTGCATCAACTCCACGCGCATACGAATGCGCTCTGACAGCGCCAGCGCATGGCGCGGGTCGGCGCCGGCGGCCAGGATCAGGAATTCTTCGCCGCCAACCCTGCCAACGGCGTCGGACTGGCGCAGGATCGTCTGCAACACGAAGGCAAACTCGCACAGCACCGTATCGCCCGCCGCGTGGCCAAAGGTGTCGTTGATCGATTTAAAATGGTCGATGTCGAGGACCATGCAGGAGAAGGGTTCGCCGGCGCGCTGCGTACGATGCCATTCGCGCGTGCCGCATTCCATGATTGCGCGGCGGTTTGGTAACTGCGTCAGTTCATCGGTCACGGCAAGCGCATGCAGCTTGCGCGCCATGGCGCGGCTGCGCTTGTACATGAATAGCACGAGCATCAGCACGACGCCGCCGAGCAGCAGTACGAGATACTGCAGGTTCTCCACCATGCGCCGGTGCGCGAGTTCCTCCTGCTGATTGGCGCTGAGCGTTTGCAGGCGCGCGTTGTCGTCGGCATAGCGGCGTGTGTCGATTTCGAACTGCAAGCGTTGTGTCGTATCGTTACCCTGCTGATTGAGCTGCGTCTGCAGCAGGTCGGTGTAGGCACGCTGCGCGATCAGGGCCTTTTCCCACTGTCCGAGTTTTTCCAGCGCCAGGCTCAGACCACGGTAGGTACGCAACAAGGGCGAGTTCAGGCCGAGATCCGCCAGCACCGGCAGCGCCACATAATAATATTCGGCGGCCTGCCGTGGCTTTCCCTGGTCGAGCGCGAGATCGCCGAGATTGCGCTGCACCATGGCTGCTTGCGCCGTGTCGCCGAGTTCGCGGAATCCCGCCAGCGCGGCTTCGAGGTAGGCGCGTGCGCCAGCGAGGTCGACTTGCGCCTGCGCATTTACGCCGAGCGCTTTCAGTGTGTACGCCACGCCCGACCTGTCGTCGAGCTGTTTGCTGAGTTCGAGTGCGCGTTCGAAATGGCTGGTCGCTTCGGCGTACCGGGCGCCGCTGGCGGCGACGTGCCCAAGGTTGAATAGCGATACCGACAAGCCTGCGCGGTCTTCGTTGTCGGTGTCGAGCTCGACCAAGTCCGTGAAATAGCGCTCGGCAAGGTCGAGCTGGCCGGTGTTGTAGTGCAGGTTCGCAAGCGAATTCAGCACTTTGCGGGCCAGCGCCGATTCGCGCGGATCGCCGGCGAGCAGCCACACTTCGTTCAGCAGCGCGATCGCTTCGTCGTAGCGATTTTGCGCCATGTAGCCTTCAGCGCGCGCAAGGAGTTCAGTCAACTCGGCCTGCACGTCAGCGGCGGTATCGACCGAGGCAGTGCTCTGGCCCGGATCAGCGGCACACACCGTCAACGACGGCGCCAGCAAGGCCAGCGTCAACGGCAGTGCGCGCCACAGCGTAAAGCGGGACAGCGAAATGACAGGGGCGCTGACTCTGGGCACTCGCTTGCGCATGTGTGGGCTTGAGCAGCGGCGTTAGAAGCTGGCCGCTGCCTCCATGTCGATGTTGTCGAAACCATCGGTCATGCCGAGTTTGACGAAGGCCGGGATGGCGCTCAGTTCGCCGGCCTGGTCAAGCTTGCCCTTGTTCTTCGCGCTTTGCAGGTTCGCCACGATGATCAGGTCGACGTAGTCGGGACGCGCGCCGGAATCGTATTTCAGGTTCTCGTGTTCAGCGGCAACTTTCACGAGCGTTTCGGGGAAGTTCCAGTGACGCAGGATTGCCTTGCCGAGCTCGGTGTGCGCACGTTCCACGAGACGGTCGAGTTTGACTTCGTCGCGCAGCAGCACGGGATATTCTTCGGCCAGGGTCAGCACAGGCAGCACGCCAATGTCGTGCACGAGGCCCGCGAGCATCGCCTGGTCCGCCTGCAGGTGGGGATGCTGGTGACTGATCGCCATTGCGATCGACGACACTTCCGACGCATGTTTCCAGCACGCGCGCAGCTTGCGGTCGGTGATTTCAGTAGTCGCCTGGAACAACTGCTCCATGACGAGCGCGGTAACGATGTTGCGGATCATCGCGCCACCCATGCGCATGACGGCCATCTCGACCGACTCGATGCGCGAGCGCGCGCCAAGCACGGGGCTGTTGGCAATCTGGATCAGGCGCGCCGAAAGCGCGGGATCCTTGATGACCGCTCGCGCCACGTCCCCGAGCGAACGCTCTGGATCACTAACAATGTCGCGGATTTTCAGTGCCATTTCGGGCAGCGTCGGCAGGACAAGTTCGTCCTTGCGCAGCGCTGTGAATAGCCGGTTCAGGAATTCATTCTCTAATGCTTCGCTCATGGGGCCCCCAACAGGTCGGATTCGTCATTTATTTACGACGCCGCGGGGAAAACATTTAGGAGTTTTTTGCCTTCGAAAGCAGGCGGACAGGCCCTGCTGGCGCCAGGTCGGCAAGACGAGCGGAAACGGGCGGGCTGGGCATTGCAGGCAACTACCGGAATCGCGTTGCGATTGGCGGCGATCATGCAGTATGCGGGGCTTCGGGCCTGGGCGACCGGGTTGCTCTCCCGGCCCGGGATGCAGTGCCGGAGTGTGCACCTTATATGGGAGGCGACACTGCGGCGCTGGTGCCGGCGCTGGCGAGCCGGGTCAGTTGTTCAGCAGGTTGCCCGGAGAGTACTGGTCGGTCAGCACCCGGGCATTGGTATTCCAGTCTTCGCCCTCGTCCATGTACTGCGTGAATTCGGTGACATCCATGCCGAAGCGTTGCAGGCGCTCGCGGAAGGCGGGCGCACGTGCTTCGAGCGTCGCCTTGTCCGGCAAGGGTTGCATCGATGCGACGATGATGCGGTTGCCGGTACCGACTTGGCGGATGTTGTAGATCTCGCCAAATACGGCGCTGTATGTCACCGATTCAGCGTCGTACAGGCGGCTCGACGAAAAGGTGTTCGCCACGACCATGCCGTTTTCCGGCAACAGCAGCTTCACTTCTTCGAGGAATTCACGTGTCAGCAGATGCTCGGGAATGTATTCGCCATTGAAGGCGTCGAGGATCACGAGGTCGTACTTCTCGCCGCGCAGGCCGGCACGCTTGATCTGCACGCGGGCGTCGACCGCTTCAACCTTGATCCGCTCGCTCTGCTTGAAATCAAAGAAGCGTTCGGCGACGTTGACGACGGCGCCATCGATTTCGGACACCATGATCTCGGCATTGGGGAACAGCTTGCTGTAGGTATGCACGAGCGTACCGCCGCCAAGGCCAACGATAAGGATGCGCTGCGGGTTGTCCTGGATCAGCAGCGTCGACAGCACGAGCTTCGCGTAGGGAAACACGAGCTTGTCGTGGTCGTCGAGAAAATGACAGCTCTGGTTCTGGCCGCTCGTTGCCGTCACGGTAAAACGCATGCAACGGCGCTCGTCGTCTTCGGTGACAAGGATGTTGCGATACAGCGAACGTTCCTGATGGATCTGGCGCAAGGTGCCTTTCTGGGCGAAGGCGGGCGTGGCGAACGTCGGCAGGATGAGGGCGGCGAGGAGGCAGGTCAGCGTCGATTTCATAAAGCGTTGGCCGGTTGAAAAACGAGAGGGCCATGATAACCCATCAAGCGCGAATGCGTCCTCGCGGCCGCTGGCGCGACATGGCAAGAACCCGCCGCGCCGAACTCGACCGGGTACTTGCCAGGCGAGTCGTTTGTTGCGGAGGTGTTGCCAGAGGTGGTGCTAGATGTTGCTGCGATTCGCCACGACGGCGAGACCGCCCGAGAGCGCAAGCACGAGCGCCATCGTGATCAGGATCTGGTTCACTTCAAACCAAAGCACCAGATAGAAGGAGGTCGCCAGCGTACCGAGCGCGCTGCCGAGCGTCGAGGTGAAGTACAGCGTCCCCGCCACATGCCCGCTACGTTCACGGTCGGCGACGAGCAGTCGCACGGAATAAGGCGCGATCATGCCGAGCACGGCCGTCGGCAGGAAGAACAGTAGCATCGACACCAGCAGCGAGCCATAGCGTGGGTCCTCGACGCGGATGAACAGGGCATCCATGATCTGGTTACCCCAGAGGATCAGGGGCAGCAGCATGACCGCGGCGACGATATAGAACATGCCATAGCGCCCCAGCGTTGGCGCATGCACCGACAGCCGGCCCCCAACCAGGTACCCGATCGACAGCGACAGCATGAACACCGTAATGATCGAGCCCCACACATAAATACTACTCCCGAAATATGGCGCCAGAATGCGCCCCCCCAGCAGCTCGATCGACATGATGATGAAGCCACTGATGAAGGCCAGGGAAAGCACTAGCGTGTTATGCAGCGAGGGATGTTGGCTTGGCATTTTGTTGTCCTTTGTAAGGGCCGCGAGTATAGCAATAAAAGGCGTTTTGCCTGTGCGCACTGGTTACTAATGCGAGTTGCGTGGTCGCTCGCTTGAGTTCCGAATGAGCGCCGGATTTGACTGTGCGCTTGGCATCGGCCCCTGGCGGATACAGTCGCGCGTTCGGGTGGGGATTGGATTTGCGCAAATAGGGTCGCAAATGGGGTCAGAGCCCATTTAGCGATGCGTCTTAACAAAACAAATGGGCTCTGACCCCATTTAGCTATAAGCGCACCATCACGCACAACCTAACCCGCTGGGCCCCGACAAGGCGCATGCTATGATCGACCCCGGACCCACCTGCGAACAAACAAGGAGAACGCATGGATATCGTAAGCTGGATAGTGCTGCTGGTACTGGTTATCGTCCTGTTGAATTCATCGATCAAATTCGTTCCGCAAAACCGAGCCTATGTCGTCGAACGCTTCGGCAAGTTTCATTCGACACGCGAGGCCGGCCTCAACTTCATCGTGCCCTTCATCGACCGCATCGCCGCAGACCGCTCGCTGAAGGAACAGGCGATCGACGTACCGAGCCAGAGCGGGATCACGAAGGACAACATTTCCCTGAGCGTCGACGGCGTCCTGTATTTTCGCGTGCTGGATCCGTACAAGGCCACCTACGGTGTCGACAACTACATTTTCGCGGTAACGCAGCTCGCGCAGACCACGATGCGCTCCGAGCTCGGCAAGATGGAACTCGACAAGACCTTCGAAGAACGCAGCCACCTCAATAACAATATCGTCAATGCGATCAACGAAGCCTCGGCGGCCTGGGGCATCCAGGTGATGCGCTACGAGATCAAGGACATCGTGCCGCCGGCCTCCATCATGGATGCCATGGAAGCGCAGATGAAGGCAGAGCGCGTCAAGCGCGCGCAGATTCTCGAGTCGGAGGGCGATCGCCAGGCCGCGATCAACCGTGCCGAAGGCAACAAGGCTTCAGTCGTACTGGCCGCGGAAGCTGAAAAGGAACAGCAGGTGCTGAAGGCGCAGGGCGAAGCGCAGGCGATACTCGCCGTCGCGGGCGCGCAGGCCGAAGCGCTGAAGACAGTTGGCGACGCCGCCAATACCGAAGAGGGCCAGCGCGCGATCCAGCTCGACCTCGCGACGAAAGCAATTGCCGCGAAAGAAGCCATCGCGCGGGAATCGACGATCGTGCTGTTGCCCGACGCCGGTACCGATCCGGCGAGCGTGGTGGCGCAGGCGATGACGATCATCAATCAACTCAATGCGCGGCAGGTCGACAGGATGGACCCACGGCCCGATGGGAACACGGATGGCAGAATGGGAGGGCGCAACAGTGGCCTGGTTAACCGATAACATCATCACACTGCTCGTCATCAGCGGCATTGCGCTGCTCGCGATCGAGCTCGGCGTCTTCGGCTTCTCCCTGTTTCTGTTGTTCTTCATCGGGCTCGCCTGCCTCATCACGAGCCTGTGCATGGCGATCGGCATCCTGCCCGCAACGCTTACCGTCGCGATCGGTAGCGTCTCCGTGTTCAGCCTCGCGTTTGCGTTTGCGCTGTGGAAGCCTCTGAAGAAAATGCAGAACAGTAGCAAGGGGCAGCAGGTCAGCAGCGATTTCATCGGCCACAGCTTTGTGCTTGAGCGCGATCTTCCCCTCGGTGCGCGCGGCAAGCACCGCATGTCGGGCGTCGAGTGGAAAGTACGCAGCGAGATGCCACTGGTTGCCGGCACGCAGGTGCAGGTCGTCGAAGTGGAAGTAGGCGAGCTGACGGTCGCGCCGAAGTAGCGCCAGAATTACCTTGCCGGGACGAGGCGGGAAATGAGTCAGAGTAAGCTCAGACGCTTGCCTGCAATGGCCTCATGCCGGCCAGCGGAACCGGGTTATTCCCTGCCCATCGGTCCAACTTACTCGGACCTTTTGATCAACTTACTCTGACCCCTTTGATCCCGCATGCCGCGTTAGCGCCCAGGCCACATGCTCGCGCACGAGTGCCGAACGATGCTCTGCGCGGCTCTGCAGGGCCGCGATGACCGTGGCGCTCGTCGGCGCATTTCCCAGCGCCACCGCAAGATTGCGCAGCCAGCATTCGTAGCCGATGCGGCGGATCGGTGAACCTTCGGTATTGCGCAGGAATTCTTCCTCGCTCCAGTTGAACAGTTCGACGATCTGCGCGCGGTCCAGCTCGTGCCGCGGCGTGAAGTCCTTTTCCTTCGCGGGACGCGCGAACTTGTTCCAGGGGCAGCACAGCTGGCAGTCGTCGCAGCCGAAGACGCGGTTGCCGATCAGCGGCCGCAGCTCCACCGGGATCGCCGTGCGCAGTTCAATCGTCAGGTATGAGATGCATCGGCGCGCATCGAGTTGCTGTGGGCCGGTGAAGGCATTCGTCGGACACAGGTCGAGACAGGCGGTGCAGGTACCGCAGTGGAACTCCGCCTTCGTATCGACAGGTAGGGGCAGGTCGGTGAACAGTTCGCCGAGGAAGAACCAGGAGCCGGCGCGTTTGTTGATCAGCATCGTGTTCTTGCCGATCCAGCCGAGCCCGGCTTTTTCGGCGAAGGCGCGCTCGAGCACCGGCGCGCTATCGACAAATGCGCGGTAGCCGAAGGCGCCGATGTGCTGCTGGATCTGGTCGGCCAGTTGCTGCAGTCGGCGGCGTATCAATTTGTGGTAGTCGCGCCCGAGCGCATAGCGCGACAGGTACGCCTGTTGCGGATTCTGCAGCACCTGCACCATACGCGTGTCTTCGGGCAGGTAGTCCATGCGCAGGGAGATCACGCGCAGTGTCCCGGGTACAAGTGTTTGTGGCTCGGCGCGCAGGCTGGCGTGGCGTTCCATGTAATCCATTTCGCCGTGGTAGCGCTTCGCGAGCCACTCCTGCAGGTGCGCGGCGTGCGCGCCGATGTCGAGGTCGGCGATACCCGTTTGCTGAAAACCGAGTTCAGACCCCCAGGTCTTGATGAGTGCGGCGAGTGCAGAGAAATCGGGTTGCGACATGCGGCTATGGTAACGAATCAAAGGGGTCAGAGTAACTTGATCGGGTTGCGCCGCGCGGTTGTACAGGCTCGGGCGATCAAGTTACTCTGACCCCTTTGATCCAGGCTCGGGCGATCAAGTTACTCTGACCCCCTTGATCTTTGACCCGTGTACGCCAGCCTGAAAGGAGCCTGCCATGTCCGAAATTGTTGTCGAAAAACGCCCGCCATTCCCGCCCTTTACGCGCGAAACCGCGATCCAGAAAGTGCGTGCGGCCGAAGATGGCTGGAATAACCGCAACGCAGAGAAGGTCGCGCTGGCCTACACGATCGACAGCAAGTGGCGCAACCGCAGTGAATTCTTTCAGGGGCGTGCCGCGATTACGGAATTCCTCACGCGCAAATGGGCGAGCGAGCATGAGTACCGCCTGATCAAGGAGCTGTGGGCTTTTAGCGACAATCGCATCGCCGTGCGCTTCGCGTATGAATGGCACGATGCGTCCGGGCAGTGGTATCGCTCATATGGCAATGAAAACTGGGAGTTCGACGCGAATGGTTTGATGCAAGTACGCCGCGCGAGCATCAACGATCTTAAGATCAACGGCAGCGAGCGCAAATTCCACTGGCCCGCGGGCCCGCGCCCGGCGGGTCATCCAGGCTTGAGCGAACTCGACCTGTAAAGAACGCTCAGTGCATTGCAAGCAGTAGTGTCTGCGCTGCAGGCGCCGCGCGGTTAAACCCGGCGCCTTGCAGACCGCGGCGCCGGCCTGATCCCGCCTCAGGGCTGCGTACGCCCCGCCTCATCCGCGCGCAATATTTCCCAGGCCTGTATCGCTTCCTTGCGCGTCAGACCCCAACGGTAGCCGCCGAGCGCGCCGCTCTGCTGGATCACGCGATGACACGGGATCAGGAACGCAACCGGGTTTGCGCCGATCGCCGTGCCAGCCGCGCGCACGGCGCGCGGCGCGCCAATACTGTCGGCGACCTGCTTGTAACTGACAGCCGCCCCCGCCGGAATACGCAACAGTGCGCGCCACACGGCGACCTGGAAGTTCGTGCCGGCGACATGCAGGGATAGCGGCCCCTTCAGCTCCGCCGGTTTTGCCGATAGCAGTTCCGCGATGGCGCGCGTCGTTGCAATGCTTTCAATGAACGTCGCCAGCGGCCAGCTTTTACGCAGCGCGCCCAGCTGCGTGCCGATGTCTTCCTCACTGTCGATGAATGCCGCCTTGCATACGCCACGGCCCGTCTGCGCAACGAACAGGTGGCCGAAGGGCGTGTCATGCAGGCCATGCTCGATGACGAGATCGCGACCCTTGCCCCGATACTCGCCCGGCGTGACTGCTTCGATCTGCACGAAATGATCATGCAGGCGCGAGCTGCTGCTCAGGCCAAGCCTGTCGGACACTTCCAGCAGCGAGCCGGATCCATCGAGCAGCTTCTTGCCAAGCTCCAGCGTCAGTACCTGCAGGAAGCGTTTGGGTGTCGTCCCAGCCCAGCGGCTGAATAAACGCTGGAAATGAAAGGGGCTCAGATGCACCTGCGCCGCGAGCTCGTCGAGCGAGGGTTGCGCCGTGAGGTTCTCGCGCAAATACGCTATCGCTTTTGCTATGCGTTGATAATCCGAGTGCTCATTCATGGTGAATGGTGAATGGTGCCTGCCTGCAGTGTAGCCGACGAGTGTCGACGTGAATATCAGCGACCCGGCGCCGCGCAGCCGCATGGCCGATGCCGGAACTGGCGCCGGTGATGATCGCAACCTTGTTTGCCAGCAACTGCATGTCGACACGCCGCAATAAATGGATAGTGCGCAAGTGTGTCGCGGCGGCGAAGGCGAGTCGAACCGGATCTTGCTGAGTTTGCGGCCCTAAAAGCTGTAACGCAGCGTCATGTCGGCTGCATCGCGGGTATACGAGTCGATGCGTTCGGAGCTGCTATAGGCGAGGAACAAACGCCAGCGCGCGCTGAGGTCGAGCTGCCAGTAGGCGGCCCACGCGCGCGTGTCGACAGTGATGAGGTTTTCAGTGGCGGGCCCATCGCTTAAGTAGAGGCCGACGCGTGCGCGCCCATTGACCTGCCAGTGCGCACCGAGCATCCAGGCGACGGTACTTTCGTCATCCTGGTCCCGCACCATGCCAAGCGCAGGGGTAAGCCAGGCGTCGACGCCTGGCAGGTAATATTCGAGGCCCATCATCAGGCGATCCGTGCGGCCGTTCGCAAAAGAGCTGTGCTGGTATGAACCATAGGCGGCGACTGTGCCGTAGGTATCGCGGCTCTCTGCTAGCGTCTTGCTGGTTTCGATACGCGCAAAATATTCCGGCATGAAGTCGGCTTCCGGCGTCACACCGAGCGCAACTTGCAGCGGCAACCTGCTGCCTGCGCCCAGTGTCATGCCGCCTTCGATCATCGTGTCATGAAGACTGAAGCGATGATTGTGTTCGCCGCGGATGTAGTTCTGGCCGCCGTCTTTGCGAATGACGCGATACTCGACGTTGCGATCGTTCCATTCGGCGAATTCGGCCTGATCAATTGTATTGCGGCTGAAGCCGGTAGTGACAAACTGATCAGCATCAGGTGAACCGATTAGCGGTACCGCCCGCAGCTCGAGGATCCGCACGCGCGCGAGCTGCAAATCAGCATCGTTCGGCGCGCTCAGCAGCGCGGTGTCGATCAACGTCAGCGCATCGGTATACAAACCCTGGTAAGCGAGCACCATGCCGAGCAGGTATGAAACTTCCGCTTTATTCGGCGGCAACTCATAGGCGCGCCGAAGTATGTCTTCGGCGACATGCAGGTTGCCGGCGTTACGCTCCACCACAGCCTGGGCAATCAGCGTGTCGTAATCCTGCGCGAATGCCGGGTTGGTCGCCAGCGTTACGACCAGCGGAAGGGCGCGGAACATAAATTGCAGTTTCATGGCGTGGATACCTGGGATTTGTTGTTTCGATGTTTCATTTGGTGGTCTGGAATCCTGTTCGCTCCATTTTGCCCCAGTCCTTTTTGCCGCGCAGGAACGTGTAGACGCCGTGCATGCGCCACCAGGCGTTGAGCTGTCGGTAGCCAAAGCTTTCGAGCAGCGACAGCAGGAACAGTTCGAGCAGATCGCGCACCTTCGGATAGCGCCGGAACGAGATCTCCTCGAGGCTGACGGCGAAGAATGACAATGCCATGCCGAGAACGAAGGACACCAGGAAGAAGGTCGTCGTGAACACCAGGCTGCCCGGCTGCCACGCGAACAGCAGGTAGAAAAAATACACATAGGCAAGAAACTCGATGATCGGGCCGAGCCCCTCGAGCAGCATGAAGTAGGGGAAAGCCAGCAAGCCGATGCGGCCGTAGCGCGGATTGAACAGCATGCCGGCATGCCGCGTCGTCGCTTCGAGCAGGCCGCGCTGCCAGCGCGACCGCTGTCGCTGCAGTACTTTCAATGACTCCGGGCATTCGGTCCATGCCACGGGATCAGGCACGTAGGAAATGCGGTACGGACGCTTCTGGTCCCGGCAATAACGGTGCAGGCGGACCACGAGCTCGATATCTTCGCCAACGGTCTCAACCCCATTGCGCTTTGTGGAGTAGCCACCGGCGGCGACCACCGTGCTGCGGTGGAACAGGCCGAAGGCGCCGGAAATGATGAGCGTCGCGTTAATGGCTTCCCAGCCCATGCGCCCTGCGAGAAAAGCGCGGAAATATTCCAGCACCTGGAACTTTGCCAGGAGCTTTTTCGGCATGTTGATCGCGGTCACCCTGCCTGCATGCACATGACTGCCGTTGACGATACGGATGAGGCCGCCGACGGCGACTGTGTCGCTGTCTTCGATGTAGGGTCGTACGATGCGCGTCAGCGCGGGCTTTTCCAGCAAGCTGTCAGCATCGACGGCACAAAACAACGGACTCTCGCTGAAGTTGATGCCCGCGTTCAGCGAGTCGGCCTTGCCGCCGTTTTCCTTGTCGATGAGCCACAGGTTGGGGATGCGCTTGCTTTGGTAGAGGCCGCGTATGCTGGCGCATGGAATGCTTGCCGTGGGCATGCGGTAGGCTTCCTGCATGTCAAAGGCCTCGCGCATGCATTCGAAGGTGTTGTCCTTCGAGTCATCGTTGATAACGAGTACTTCGTACTCCGGGTACTCCAGCGCGAGCAGCGACCGCGTGGCCTCGACGCACGTCGCTTCCTCATTGTACGCCGGCGCGAGAACCGTGATCGGCGGCAGGAATCCCGATGCAAGCAGAGCTGCGTCGGGATAGGCATCCATCTTGTTCGCATACTGGCGCAGCCGGTTGAATGCCAGCAGGCTTGTGATGAAGTACACGGCGCTCAGCACCACGAAGTAGCCGAGCACGAGATAGTTGAAGGCAGTCAGTATCATCGGCGCGTCATCCTCATTCGGCGAGTATCTGGCGGACGAGCGCGGCGCGCGGATGGCCGTCGCGCACCAGTTGCTCCAGCGCCGCATGGCCACCGAGATCCTTCATGCCATAGACGGCCTGGCGCGCAACCCACGGACTTGGATCATCCAGAGCGCGCAGGAATATCGCGTAGTCCTCGCTGGTGCACAGGGCGCGCAAGGTGCGCAGTGCGTTGACGCGCAGGAATTCCAGCGGGGCGTTGCAGATAGCACGCACGGCCACGGAGTGATACTGCTGCCCGACTTCACGCAGCAGGCGCAATGTCGCGACGATGAGCTCGGGGTCCTGGTCAGTTCCGAGCTGGTCCGCGGCACTGTCGGCGACAGGATAGTCCGCATAGTTGATCAGTGCCTGCGCGGCGATGATGCGCGTGCGCACCGGTCGCGCCGGATCCAGGTAGATGTTCTCGAGCAGCGGAATCGCATCGGGCCCCATGCCCGATAGCAGGCTGGCCAGTTTGTGCAGGTTCCACTTGTCAAAACGGTGGAAGTGGTCCATGACGCGCGGGATGTAGCTGACGTGCTTCTGCGCCAGCAAGGCAGTCGCAGCGGCCATGGCGACAGCGGGCGATTTATCCTGCAGCGCTGCGAAGGCTGCTTGCTCATACTCGGGCATGCCGAACACACTGATGACGTTCATCGCCCAGATGCGTACGCCCGCATCCCTGGCCTGCAGGCGGGGCGCGACATGCGGCAGGTAATGCAGCGCGAGGCTTTTGAGCGTGACGAGATCGGAGCCACGCAGCCGCCAGCCGTATGGCATGAGATAGCGCACGAAGTCGAGTTCGTCCTCGTGCCGAACCAGCTTGAGGAACTCGGCAGGGGACATGTCGCCACTGAGAACGTTCAGGATGTCCTTGTCCCACAGTTCATGCAGTCGTTTCCAGAGAAGCTCGCGTTGGTTATGGCCACGACGCAAGAGGAGCGCAAACAAGGCAAAGCACAGTGCAAGTAAAAACAGTACGACGACGCTCGTGCCGAGGAAGAACAGCGTCTGGTGCTCGAACGAGGTCTTATCAAACCCAAGGTACTGTTCGTACAGGTATTTCACCGGAAGGAAGGCATCAGGGTTTGACGAGACTCTTCACGCGCGCAAGTAATTCCACGGGTGAGAATGGCTTGACGATGTAGTCGCTCGCGCCCATGTCATAACCGCGCACGACGTCTTTCTCGCTGCCCATCGCCGTCAGCATGATCACTGGCACCGCTTTGCCTGCCGGCAGCGCGCGGGTACGCGCCAGCACTTCGAATCCGTCGTGGACCGGCATCTTGACGTCGAGGATGATCAGGCACCAGCCCTCGTATTCCACGGCGTGCATTGCATCGGCGCCGGAGTTGACATGCACAACCTCAAAGCCGTCACGCGCAAGGCGATGCTTGATGATGCCGGCCAGCAGTTCATCGTCTTCGGCGAGCAGCACCTTGCGGCCGGGGGCTCTGAGACCGGACGCGGGCCCGGTGTTCTCGGCCTGTGCCGGTGGCATGACAGGTTGAGCCGGCGCACGCAGTTCGGCGTCGATCATCGACGTGATGGCTTCGGGGTCGAAGGGCTTGCTGAAAAAGCGCTGCGCGCCGAGTGCGAGACATTCGTCCTTGATGGACTGCCGATCGACTCCCGACAGAACGAAGACAGGAATGCCTGGACCGAGAGTGGCGCGAATCTCACGCAGCAGTACGCGGCCGTCGCCGTCGGATAGCACGAGGTCAAGCACCACTAGTCCATAGTGCTGTTGCTTCAGAGACACGCTTGCTTCAGCGGAACTGCTCGCGATCTTGATGCGGTAGTTGTCTGATTTCCTCGTCAGCAACACCTTCATCAGATTGGAGATGTCGGCGTCGTCTTCGACAATCAGGATATGCAGGTACAAATCGTTTGCCTCACGCCCGGCCTCGAGCAATACACGCAGGAGGTTCGTGAGCTGGTGCAGCATGCTGTCAGTATCAGCTTGCTCGACATTCTTCGCAGCCGCGCTGATCTGTGGATACCCGAAGGTTGTGCCAGAGCCGTGAAGGGAATGGGCCAGCAGGCGCAAGCTGTCAGTTGCGCCAGTCTTTCCATCGCGCATCTCGCCTAGCAACGCGCGTATTGTCCTGATTTTCTCCGGCAGCGACTGGCGGTACTGTTCCTTGAGTTCCTCGAGCATTTTTCGACACTTTAATGAAAGGGTGCCGATTATAGCCCAGGGCCCCCGGCCGGCACGGAGGCCAGTGCGAAGAAAAATGTGGTGCCGGTCTCGTTATTGGAAATGAAATCGAGCTGGCTCCCATGCTCCTCGAGAATCTTCTGGCTAATGTACAGGCCGAGGCCGGTGCCACCTTTGGTGCGCGTGGTCGATGAGTCGCGCTGGAAAAATTTACCGAACAGTTTGGCACGGTCCGCGTCCGGAATGACTTCGCCGCGGTTGTTCACGGACACACGCACGCGCTCGCCGTCCTGTGCCAGCGCCAGGGTCACAGTGCCGCCCGTGATGGAAAACTTGATAGCATTCGACAGGATGTTCGTGACGACCTGGAACAGGCGATCCGGGTCGATCCTGACCATGTGGACCTCCGCGAGGCCTGCACCCGCGAGATTGACGCCATACTGTGCCGCATAACTCTGGTTCGCGGCCAGTGCGTCTTCCATCAGGCGCGCCAGATCGCACATCCGAAAACGATATTCCATTTTTCCGGATTCGAATTTTTCGACGTCGAGAATGTCGTTGATCAAAAGTTGCAGGCGATTGGCGTTCACCAGTGCAAGATCGAGCATCTCGCGACTTTTTTCCGGTTCGTCGGCGAGGATGCCGCTGGCAAGCAGCGCGAGGCTGCCCTTGATCGAGGTCACCGGCGTGCGCAGTTCATGGCTGACGATGGAGACGAATTCTTCCTTCAGCTTTTCGTTTTCGAGCCGACGCGTGACGTCCTGTACGACCGACATGACGCCGAAAACCGCGCCGCCCGTATCCGAAAGCAAGGTGTTGAACCATTCGCACTGGATGACCTCGCCCTTGCGCGTGCGGTGTTCGAGGATGCGCTGGTGGCCGCCGCTGTTACTTTTCAGATCGCGCCAGATTTCGGGCAGACGTGCGGCGTTTTTGCCGGAGAACAGGAGGTCGGCCAGGATGTGCCCGCGTGCCTGTTCCTTGGTATAGCCAAAAATATGTTCGGCGGCGGGATTCCATTCCTGTATCTGCATTTCCTCGTCCCACTCGATGACGGCTAGCGGGGTTTGCGTCACGTACAACGCGAGCCGTTGCTGGAAGTTGCGCAGGTCGAGCTCGCGGTATTGCGCGTCGATCGTCAGTTCGATGCCGCGCGCGATGTTCTTGCCGAGGCGGAATGCGCTGATGATCAGCATGACCAGCAGCGCGGCCATCAACCAGAACGCGAAATTGCCAGGCCCGGAGTGCGTCAGCAATAGCGTGCCGAGTAGCGGTGCCAGGATCAGGATCAGGAACAGCACGGCGAGCTCGGGGCGGGGCGACAAGGAGCTCGCGGCGAATGCCGCGAGACATACCATCATCAGCGCGAGCGTCAGCTCGAACGTGACGTCGTCGTAGACGAACAACAGGAAGCCGGCACTGCCGACCGCCGCGCCGAGCAGGATCGTGCCGATGCGGAACTGCGTGAACCAGGGTTCGATGTCGCGCGCCGGCGGGCTCGCGCGGAGAAATCGCCGGTAATGGATCCAGCGGCCCAGCGTGATCGTCAGCAGCATACCGACCCAGAGGTACAGCCGCACCGGCGACACCGCACCCTGGTAAACGAACAGCGCGACGGCGGAGCCGAGGACATTCGCCATGAGGCTGTTGGGAATGCCGTTAAAGAGAAGGGTGACCTGCTCGTGGAGCAGCGCAGCTTTCTTGTCTGACGCTATGTACACCCGATTTCCTGTGGTACTGGGAGGTGATCCTGCGCGCTTCGTCGGCGCGACAGGGGGGGCGGCCTGGCCGTGAAACAGTACCTCGCATTCTTGCACAGCGCCCCAGCCGGGAGGAAATATGTATTACACTTTGCCCGCTCGTCTTGCCCGCGCGGATGGCGCAAGACTGCTGTTTTCACGCGCAAGATATCCCGTATGCAGTCGGCCACCGTGCCCACCCGCCCATTTCCGGTTTTTTCGCAGGAACATTCCATGACAACGTTGCAACGTGTACTGCATGTCGAAGACGATCCTTCCATTCGCATGGTAACGAGTGTGGCGCTGGAAAAAGTTGGCAAGTTGCAGGTGTTGAGCTGCGAGAGCGGGCAGATGGCGCTGGAAAAAGCCCATGCCTATGACCCTCAGGTGCTCCTGCTCGACGTCATGATGCCGGAGATGGACGGGCCGACGACGCTCGATGGCTTGCGCAAGATGCTGGATATGGATGGCAAGCTGGTGCTGTTCATGACAGCGAAGGTGCAGCAGAAGGAACTCGACTTCTACCTCAGCATTGGCGCCTTTGGCGTAATCATCAAGCCCTTCGACCCGATGACGCTGGCGGCGCAGATCCAGCAGCACTGGGCGCAGTTCCAGGCAACCCGCGCGACGGTCTAGGTCTCAGCCCAGCTGCGGTCGGTCAGCTTGTCGAGAATTTGCGGCGAGCCCTGCTGCGTGTGCTGTCCCCACTGGTATTTCACGTGCTGCCAGAAGCGCGTGTTCCATGAACCGTGCACTTCCTTGCGGTCCTGCCAGTAGAGAATGAATTCCTTGACGCGCGCGAGGGCGAAGTCGATATCGACACGTGCGAGCGCGAGTACTTCGAGACAGGCAGGGCTCGGCGTGAAGTCCGGCGGGATCGGCCGCGGCGTTGTGTCGTTTTCGAGCGCATTGGTGTAACGCTCCCACTGGCGGCGCACGTGCGGAATGAACTTCGAACTCCAGCCGCTCGTTACCGTGCCGCGCTCGCGCCAGTACAGGATGAATTCGGGAATGACATCGTCGATGAAGGTGCGGCTAATGCCGGCATGTTCGAGGATATCGACCGCTTCCTGGTCTGGCATCCAGCCCTGATGCATTGCAGTTTCGGTTTCGCGCGCGCCCTGCAGGCTACGCTGCTTTTCCCATTCGGCGACGACCCATTTGAAAAAGCCGAAGCTCGACTGATCCGTGCGCTTGCGTTCGCGGCATCTGAGTACGAACAGCGGCAACTGCTGATCGACGAAGTCGCGTGGAACACTGCGTTGTTCGCATTGGCGGTACACGTCCGGGTCGGGCTGCCAGCTCATCGGCATCAGCATGGTGGTGCCGGCATTGTTCTGGAATGGCGTCGCGATCGGTTTCTGCACTGGCGGTACCGCCGCCGCGGTTGGCGATTGTGGATCCGGCTGATTGATGGCGTACAGATGCGCCTGCGTGCCGTTACCCGGAGCCGCTTCGACAAGCAACAAGCCGAGGTCCTCCAGGCTGCGCTGCACGCGGCGAATGTCGGTTGCCTGCCAGAAGGGCAAGGCCTTCGCGAGGCGGTCGGCACTCAGTTCGCTCCAGCGCCGCTGCTGGCGATACTGCGGCGCGCAGGTCGCGAGCAATTCGCTGATGACATGCAGCATGACCGCTTCGTCCAGTCCGATCGTTGCGGCGAGCGTGGGCGAAATCAGCAAGGGGCGTTCGGGGATGAGTGAGGTGGGCATGCGGGCATTGGTGTGTGGCGGTAAAACGGAGGGCGATGCTAGCACAGTTGCCGATGAGTGGAGTGCTGGTGATGCGCGGGGGGCTGCAGACTGTGGTGACAAGCGCAGCACTTAGGCTGCACCCACCTGATTCAGCGAAAAACGACGCGGCGCAGGCGTCTAGATGATGCGAAGGAAGTCGAGGATGTTGACGGTGAAGATGGCAACTGGGGCCACCAGAACGATCCACTGCAGGTTGCGGCGCGCGAGAAAACCTGTGAAGTGCAGGATCAGGGTGATTAAGCCAAACAGGTAAACTATGTATGAAATCATGGAGCTACCCTTCTTTCTTAATGTGGCCGTGAATAATGCGTGATTCTTCCCAGGAAAGTAACCCATCTGGCCAAAAAAACGGGTTCGAATCAGGGTCTTCGATCGCGTTCAGGGTCTTGATGCGATGCGGGCTTCCGGTCTGGTGATGTGCCCAAGGGTGCTCACAGTGCTTCGAGTGCTTCGCTCAATTTGCTGACGCCGATGATCTGCATGCCGGGGATTGCCTGCTTCGGCGCGTTGGCCTTGGGCACTATCGCGCGCGTGAAACCGTGCTTCGCGGCTTCCTGCAAACGCTCCTGCCCGCTCGGCACCGGACGAATCTCGCCGGCAAGCCCGACTTCGCCGAACACCACGAGCTCGCGTGGCAGCACGCGGTCCTTGAAGCTCGAGACGATCGCGAGCAATTGCGCGAGGTCGGCACTGGTTTCGCTGACCTTGACGCCCCCGACGACGTTGACGAACACGTCCTGGTCGGCCATGAAGAGCCCACCGTGGCGGTGCAGCACCGCCAGTAGCATCGCCATGCGGTTGTGATCGAGACCCACCGCTATGCGACGTGGATTACCCAGCTGCGATGAATCGACAAGGGCCTGGATCTCGACGAGCAGGGGACGCGTGCCTTCCCACAACACGGTGACAAGTGATCCTGCCGAAATTTCCTCAGTGCGTGCGAGGAAGATCGCGGAGGGATTCTTCACTTCCTTCAGGCCGCTTTCGGTCATCGCGAAGATGCCGAGCTCATTGACCGCGCCAAATCTGTTCTTATGGCCGCGCAGCGTGCGATAGCGGTTGTCGTCGCCGTCGAGCATGAGGAAGCAGTCGATCATGTGCTCGAGCACCTTGGGGCCGGCGAGGTTGCCGTCTTTCGTGACATGACCGACGAGGAATAAGGCGGTGCCAGTTTGCTTTGCATACTGGATGAGGTAGGCGGCGCATTCGCGCACTTGCGAAACGCTGCCCGGCGCCGAGGGCACATCGGCGCTGTGCATGACCTGGATCGAATCGATGACGATCAGCTTCGGCTTGTGCTGTTCCGCGATGGCCGTGATCTCGGCGATGTTGGTTTCGGCGAGCATCTTCAGCTTGTCCATCGGCAGGGCGAGGCGCTTCGCGCGCATCGCAACCTGCTGCAGCGATTCTTCGCCCGTCACGTATAGCGTTTCCATCTGCTGCGATAGCTTGCACATGATCTGCAGCAGGAGCGTACTCTTTCCGGCGCCGGGGTTGCCGCCGATCAGGACGACCGAGCCGGGTACGAGGCCGCCACCGAGCACGCGATCGAATTCGCCGACGGTCGTCGAGAAGCGCGGTTGTTCCTCGAGATTTATTTCGCCGAGTGTCTGCACGCTGGCCAGCGCGCCGGCATAACCTTCACGCTTGAATTGTTGAGGGGCAGACGGCGCTTTCGTAGCGCCGAGACTGATGCGCGTCAGCGTGTTCCACGCGTTGCAGGACATACACTGGCCCTGCCACTGGCTGTGTTCGGTGCCGCATTCGTTGCAGACATAGGCGGTTTTGGTCTTGGCCATGAGAAATTCGTTTCTGCGGTAGCGAGGCTGCATGATAGCCAAAAACCGTCGAGCTACCGAGCAATGCTCGCGAAGCGGAGGCAGACTCGCGACGGGGAAATGGGCTCTGACCCCATTTAGCTGTACGTGCGGGGTACTCGGTTGCTGAGGCTGCAGCTCAGGTTGTAGGAAATCACGCCGGTATGCGCGGCAACTTCGTCGATGGACACGAGGTCGCCCCAGAGCTGCGCGAATATGCCGGGCTCGGCCTCGGGGATTGCCGTGAGGTCGATGGCCAGCATGTCCATCGACACGCGCCCGAGCGTGGTGGTGCGTCGACCGCAGATGGCAACGGGCCCGCCATTGGGCGTGTTGCTCGGATAGCCATCGGCGTAGCCACAGCTGACGATGCCGACGCGCATCGGTCGCGGGCAGACGAATTGCGAGTTGTAGCCGATGTTGTCGCCGGTCCTGTGCTCGGCGACATGCAGCAGGCGCGCCTCGAGCGTCATGACATTCTTCAGATCGAAGGCTTCGCGGCGGCGTGCGACATCCGTCCAGGCAAACGGCGAACTGCCGTAGAGCATAATGCCGGGGCGGGCCCAGTCAGCTTGCGTTTGCAGGGCCAGCAGAGCGGCGGAGGCCGCGATGCTCGTTGCGTGCGGCACGTAGCGCAGCTCGGCGTCGCGCTGCGTGAAGCAATCGAGTTGACGCCGGTTCAGTGGCGAATCCGGCAGGCTGGAATTGGCAAGATGCGTCATCGCCACGACCCCCGCGCACCAGGACCTGGCCTGCAGCTTGCGACAGGCGGCGGCGAAGTCTTCGGGTGCAATGCCGAGCCGACCCATGCCGCTATCGAGTTTGAGCCAGAAGGTCAGCGGCGCCGGTAGCGTCAGCCGGACGAGTTCTTCCTCGAGCCAGGTGAGATGTTCGACGCGGTGAATGACGACCTGGAAACCTTGCAGGGCGATGCGCGCGATTTCGCTGCGGTCGATGATGCCCTGCAGGATCAGGATCGGCCTGTCGGTGCCGCCGGCACGTAGTTGCTCCGCTTCATCGATATCGGTGACGCCGAAAATGTCGGCGTCGTGCAGTGCCTCGGCCACCGGCACGAGGCCATGGCCGTAGGCGTTGGCCTTGATCATCGCGAGGATGCCTGCGCCGCCGGCATGGCGGCGTGCGACGGACAGGTTATGCGCGAGCGCGCGGCGGTCGATCAGCGCGCGGATGCGATGACTCATTCGTTGTCCCAGGGTGCCGGGCCAGCGCCGCCCATCATCGGCATGAAGTTCTCGAAGCGCGTGAACTTGCCGATGAAGCTCAGCGTCTTCGTGCCGATCGGCCCGTTACGCTGCTTGCCGATGATGATCTCGGCCATGCCCTTGAACTGTTCGTTTTCCGGTTCGTACACTTCGTGGCGATACACGAACATGATGACGTCGGCGTCCTGCTCGATTGCGCCCGATTCGCGCAAGTCACTCATGACGGGGCGTTTGTTAGGACGCTGTTCGAGGCTGCGGTTCAGCTGCGACAGTGCCACGACGGGGCAATTGAATTCACGCGCCATCAACTTCAGCGAGCGTGAAATCTCGGAGATTTCGCCGGTGCGGTTTTCGCCGCTGCCCTTCACCTGCATCAGCTGCAGGTAGTCGACCATGATCATGCCGATGTTGCCGCCGTGTTCGCGCGCAACGCGGCGGGTGCGCGAACGCATCTCGCTGGGCGACAGGCCCGAGGTGTCATCGATGAACAGCGGACGATTGCGCAACTTGGCGACGGCCATGCTGAGCTTGTCCCAGTCGTCGTTTTCGAGGCGGCCGTTGCGCATGCGGGTCTGGTCGATCTTGCCGAGCGATGACAGCATACGAATGATCAGGCTGTCGGCCGGCATCTCGAGGCTGAACACGAGCACCGGCTTTTCCTGGTGCAGGATCGCACTCTCGACCATGTTCATCGCGAAGCTGGTTTTACCCATCGAGGGGCGGCCCGCGACGATGACGAGGTCCGACTGCTGCAGGCCCGAGGTCATTTCGTCGAGATCCTTGAAGCCGGTCGACAGGCCGGTGATGCTGCCCTTGGCGTCGAACAGTCTTTCGATGCGCGCGACGGCACTTTTCAGGATCGGGTTGACCTCGACCGGGCCGCCATCGCGCGGACGTTCGTCGGCGATGCGGTATACGGCCTGCTCCGCGGCATCGAGCAGCTCGGCGCTGGGACGACCGTCGGGGTTATAGCCGCTGTCGGCAATCGTGTGCGCAACGGAAATCAGGCGCCGCAGGATCGCACGTTCCTTGATGATGCCAGCGTAGGCGACAACGTTGGCGGCGCTGTGAATGTTCGTCACGAGCGCGCCCAGATAGTCGAGGCCGCCGGCTTCCTGCAACTGGTTGGAGTCGCTGAGGGCTTCGCTCAGCGTAATGACGTCGATGGGTCTGCTGGCCGCGACCTGCTGGACCATCGCATCGAAGATCAGGCGATGTTCGCGCCGATAGAAGTCGCTCGCGAGCAACACTTCATGGACTGCATCCCAGCGGCTGTTGTCGAGCATCAGCGCACCCAACACGGCCTGCTCGGCTTCGACCGAGTGGGGCGGCACTTTGAGTGTCGTGACTTTTTCCAGAGCTGCGGGTTCTGACATGAGTACTTGAAGCTAAACCGGTTTACGGGCGCCGGGCGCGGCCGACGGGGTTGCCATGGTACTCAAATCCCATCCATTACCAAACGGTCATGCCGGGGATTGTCGCGCAAAATTTGGGCATGCTCGGCCTCTTAACGCGTTAACTGGCACACATTTGGAGTCAATGCGCGCAGCACGGGCCGCGACTTCGGCTTGTGCGCGCAGTACCCTGTGTCCCCGTCGTGGTCGCCGGGCATAAATGTGTCGCCGCGCTAATTGCCTGTTTTGGCATCGAATTAGCCCGTGTTAAGCCATGTTAAGCGCTCCCGCGGGCGCGCGGATGCGCAAGGGCTTAACGTTAGCTTTTTCCTTGATCCTGAAAAAAAAACCGGCACAATGCCAGCCCCGCACTGGCCTCAGCCCTGGTTTTATCATGTCGGAAATCATAAGTCCGGAAGAACTGCGTGCGCTGTGTGACCGCATCATCAAGAGCGGGGAGCTTGGGCGTTCGAAAACCTATGCGGCCATTCTCGAGTATCTCGCGGAATGCGCGATCACCGGCACGAACCCCAAGGAAGTAGCGATTGCGATGGATGTGCTCGGCCGCGAGGCCGACTTCGATGTGGGCAAGGATTCCATTGTCCGTGTGCATGTCTACCATCTGCGCAACAAGCTGAACGCCTACTATGCCCGTGCGGGTGCAACTGAGAAATACCGGCTCGACATCCCGAAGGGCCAGTACATGCTGGTTACTACACCGAATGAGCCCGTGCCGGAGCCCGCGGTAAGCATCACGGGCCAGCCGCTTAACCGCAGACCCCTGACACTCTGGCTGGCCGGCTTCGCCATTGTGTTGCTGCTGGCGAACCTCGCGAGCAGCTGGCGCCCGGACGCGGCAGCGTCCGCCGTCGCGACGCCGAATCCTTTTGCCGCCACCGCGCTGTGGCAGCCGATGCTCGACGATGACCTGCCGGTGCTCATCATCGTCGGTGACTACTACATCATGGGTGAACTCGACGAAACGGGTAACGTGGACCGCATGGTGCGCGAGTTCAACATCAACTCAAGGCAGGACCTGCAGACGCTGCAGGGCGAAGGCGGCGGCGCTGAATACTTCAATCTCGATCTGAGCTACACGCCGACGAGCGTCGCGCCGGCGCTGGCGCAGGTGATGCGCGTCTTCGGCGCCGATGCAGACCGCGTGAGCGTGAAGATGATCTCGACGCTGAACACGACGGACCTGGTCGCTAACCACATCATCTATCTCGGCTACCTCAGCGGTCTGCAGAATCTCTCGGAGCTCATGTTTGCCGCGTCGGGGCTGACGGTCGGGATGACCTATGACGAACTCATCGAGCTCGATACGAATGAAAGCTTTACCAGTAGTTCCGGTTTGTCCCTCGGTGAAAATTCTTACCGTGACTACGGCATGCTGTCGAGTTTTCCTGGGCCGCGCGGCAACCACTTCGTATTGCTGGCCGGTATGCGCGACGAAGGCTTGATCAACCTGTCGGAAGAAGTGGCCGCCGTGGACAGCATCCGCACACTCGAAAACGCACTGAGCCTGAGTGCCTCGGGTGAGAGCAGGGCCTTCGAGGCGCTGTATGAGGTGCTCGGCTACGACAATACCAATTTCGATGCGAGCCTCGTGTACAGCAAGAGCCTCGACACGAAAGTGGTGTGGGAAACGCGGCTCGTCGACGGGTTTTGAGCCGCGGGCCTCCCATCGCCAGGCCTCTGAGTTCCTGAACGCGAAAGGGCCAGCCCCGCTTGATCAATACTGATCAAGCGGGGCTGGCCCTTTCGTTTGGAGCGGTATTTCGTGCAGAGCTTTTTATTACTTGCCGGCGACGATAGTCAGTTTGATCATGGTCGTGACTTCGCTGCCGAGCGACAGCAACACGTCGAACTCGCCCGTGTCGCGCAGGGCGCCCATCGGCAGCAGCACTTCGCTCTTCTCGAGCGCGTGGCCAGCCTGTTTGACGGCGTCGGCGATATCGCGCGTACCGACAGAACCGAACAGTTTGCCTTCTTCACCAGCATTCGCTTCGATGCGAATGACAAGGCCGTTCAGCTTGTCGGCGCGCGCCTGGGCGACGGCCTGCTTGTCGGAGGCGGCTTTCAGCAGCTCGGCACGGCGGGCTTCAAAGTCAGCCATGTTCGCTTTCGTCGCAGGAATCGCCTTGGCGAAGGGGAACAGAAAATTGCGGGCATAGCCTGACTTGACGTTGATCTTGTCGCCCACGTTGCCTACACGGCCCACTTTTTCCAGCAGTATGACTTCCATCGGAAACCTCTTTTTCTCTTGGTCGGTCCGGCTAGTGAGCCGGTACTTGTAGGGAATATCGTAAATCTGTATTCGCGTTTCTTACTGCGCCATGCGTCTGCGTATGTTCGTCCAGCTGTCGACAAAGCCGAGCACGATGATGAGCGGTGTCGACATCGCCAGCAGGTAACTCAGCACCAGCCAACCGGAGTTGAGCTTACGCGCGGCCACTATCTTGTGCATCACGGCCAGTCCACACAGGGACGGCACGATGCAAAACAACATGATCCAGTCGCCCACCGGCTGCAATCCCAGGAGACCGCCGATCAGCAACAAGGCCAGTACGGCCATCGCACGCGGGTCGACTCTCAGCTCGTGGAACTCCTGTTGGAACCCGCCTGGGTTATACAACAGAGCCTGCCAGTAGCGGCCAATCATCACGCATACGATGAACACCAATACGTGCGATGCACCGTAAAAACTAATCCAGACTGACAGCAACTGGTCCGTGGCCTGTTCAACCGTCAGCCCTTCGCCATCAGCCGTCGGCGGTAAACCGCCGCTGCTTTCCATGACCCGGATCAATGCTGCCCGGATCCCGGCGAGGTAGTCCTGTTGCAGCGGCAAACTCAACTGCAACAACACACCCAGCACCGTCGCGAGCACCAGCACCTGCTGCCACGACTGCGTGCGCCTGAGCAAATACGCCAGTAGCAACACGCCAATTACCATGATGACCGGGGCACTATCCCCGCTGAGCCACCGCATGCCAGCCGGCAGCAGGGCCCACATCATCACCAGGAATCCATCCTGCGGACCCTTGCGCAGAGTCACGAGCGCGACAACCGCCGCGCTCAGCAGGTTCAGCATGGGGATCAGCCCGAACAGCACCGCAACCGTTGCTGCCTGGCGCCGGCCTGACATTACATATTCGGCCAACCCACGCATGAGGGGATTCTTATGCTTCGTGCGAATCCGTATAAGGAATCAGGGCCAGGAAACGTGCCTGTTTGATCGCGGTTGCCAGCTGACGCTGATAACGCGCTTTCGTGCCGGTGATACGGCTAGGAACGATCTTGCCCGTTTCCGAAACGTTGGCTTTCAGCGTTTCGAGATCCTTGTAATCGATTTCTTTGAAGTTTTCCGCGGTGAAGCGGCAATACTTGCGACGTCTGAAGAAGCGCGCCATGGTGAATCTCCTGTGTTTCTGAAGTCAGTAACCTGTGGAAGAAAGGACGCGCTTATTCCGCGCTGTCGGCTTCTTCGGCTTCCTCTTCGCCGCCACCAGCATCGCTGCTGCTGTCGTCGGAGGATTCCTCGGCACGCACGCGCTGGCTGGCGCGGGCTTTGCGTTCACGGTTTTCGTTTTCCGCTTTCTGGATGTGCGACATCTCGGTAACTGCTTCGTCACGCTTGATGACGAGGTTGCGGATGATCGCGTCGTTGTAGCGGAAGATGGACGTCAGTTCGTCCAGGACTTCCTGGCCGCATTCGATGTTCATCAGAACATAGTGGGCTTTGTGGATTTTATTGATCGGGTAGGACAGCTGGCGACGACCCCAGTCTTCCAGGCGATGTACGGCGCCGCCGGATTCCTTGATCATCTTGGTGTAACGCTCGATCATGCCCCCGACCTGTTCGGACTGGTCGGGATGAACCATGAACACTATTTCATAGTGACGCATTTAGCGCTCCTCGTGGGTTTGCTTCCTGACTTGGCGGGAGCCTTCAGCGGCAGGGAAGCCGCCAGGCGCACCGTTAAGTAGTGAAGCAAGGAGTTATGTAGAGACACCGGAGGTGTCTGCACTTCGAAAGCGGTTGCCCGCCGGGTACTTAAAAAGAGGCGGCATTCTATGGGCATTAAGGTGCGGTGGCAACCTGATTATGCCTGGCTGCCAAAGGTATCGGCGCTCGCCAGTGCCAGCACCTGGTCGCCGATGTCCCCGGGCCACTCCGACACGATGGCCCGCAAGCCATCGATATTTCCTGCAAACAGCAGGCGCGCGGCCTCTTCGAAGCCGGGCAAGTTGCCGCCAACCGCGTACATGAAATGGTAGGCGGAGGTAGCCCAGCTGTGGTTCCGGTCCTTCAGGTCCGGGTCCTTGCTGGCGCGTTCGATCAGTTTGCGCAAGGTTACCGAGGCGCCGCCGGGCTGCGTCGCGAGCCAGTCCCAGTGCCTTGGCAGGAGCGTGATTTCGCGCGCCACTACCCCAAGCTTTGGGCGTCCTTTACCGGGGCGGGCCGCATCGGGCGTTTCAGCCACGGCCGCCTCCGGGACTGTGCCGCGCAGGTCCAGATCGACCTGGGTACCGGTCTGCATATCGAAAAAAAGCGGCTGTGCAGAAGGCTTCAGGCGCAAGTAGGCGCCAACTTTTTGCACGACCTCGTCATGCGCGCCGGCGGCAATGCGGAGTGAGCCATCAAAGGCGAACAGCGTAGGGTGGGGAACTAGCATGGGGGAGGCTCCAAAATAGAGCGCGAATATTGCCCGGGTTTAATTACGAGGGCAATTATTACCCGGATAAAATTGTGACAACCAGGTAACGGTGGCGCCGATTCCGCGGCCCCTAGGCGATACGCTGGCGCAGGGCCTCGAAGAGGCATACGCCAGCTGACACCGATACATTCAGGCTGCTGACTTCTCCCGCCATCGGGATCGAGAACAGCGCGTCGCAGTGCTCGCGGGTCAGGCGGCGCATGCCAGTGCCTTCGGAGCCGAGCACGATGGCAAGCGGTCCCTTCAGGTCGGTCTTGTAGATGCTTTGCGGCGCTTCGCCGGCCGCGCCGTAGATCCAGATGCCACGCTGCTTCAAGGCTTCGAGACAACGCACCAGGTTGGTCACGGCAATAAAAGGAAGGATCTCCGCCGCGCCGCAGGCCACCTTGCGCACCGTCGGCGTCATCAGCGCGGACTTGTCCTTCGGGACGATAAGGGCGTCGACACCGGCGGCTTCCGCCGAGCGCAGGCAGGCGCCGAGGTTGTGCGGATCGGTGACCCCGTCGAGCACCAGCAGGAAGGGGGGGCGCTCGAGGCCGTCGAGCAACTGCTTCAAAAAGCCTTCGCTTTTTTCCAGCTTGAGTTCGCGCGTCAGCGCCGCGACGCCCTGGTGGACACCGCCCGTTTTTTCGTCGAGTTCCGCGCGGCTCAGCTGCGCCACGGGAATGCCGACATTCGCGACGCGCGCGAGCACCGCGGCGAGCCGTTCGTCGTCGCGGCCCTGCAATACAAATAGCTGCAGAATACTGTCGGGATTGTGTTTCAGCAGGGCTTCGACGGCGTGGAGGCCATAAACCCAGTCATTACCACTCATTGCTTACTAACTCACTTCGCGCGCCGGCGTCGGCCCGGCGCCTTGTTGTTGTGCTTGGGCGCGGCTTTTTCCTTTTCCTTGTCCTTGCCCGAACTCCTGCCGCTTGCCTTGGCGCGCTTCGGAAGGGCGCGCCCTGGTCCCTTGCTGGCCCCGGGAGCTTCGAGCAACTGCAAGTCGATCTTGCGTTCATCGACGTCGACGCGCGAAACCGACACGCGCACCGCCGCGCCGAGCCGGAAGCTCAGCCCGCTACGCTCGCCGGTCAAGGTCTGGCTCGCACTATCGAAGTGGTAGTAGTCGTTCGTCAGTGCCGTGACATGGATCAGGCCTTCGACATAGACATCTGTCAATTCCACGAAGAGGCCGAAGTTGGTCACCGCTGTCACGATGCCCGCGTATTCCTCGCCGATCTTGTCCTGCATGTATTCGCACTTGAGCCAGTTGACGACGTCGTAGGTCGCCGTGTCGGCGCGGCGTTCCGTTGCCGACAGCTGCATGCCGAGCAATTCGAGATCGGCGTGGTTGTAGGGATACAGGTCGTTGCGCTTCAGCGCTTCGGCATTGCCGACCCGGCGTACGCCGTCCTTGTGCTTCGGATTGCGTATCAGGAAGCGGATGGCGCGGTGCACCAGCAAGTCGGGATAGCGCCGAATGGGCGACGTGAAATGCGTATAGGCGTCGTAACCGAGGCCGAAATGCCCGAGGTTGGTCGGCTGATACACGGCCTGCATCAGCGAGCGGATGACGAGCGTCTGCAGCAACTTGCGGTCTGGTCGATCTTTCAGCTTGTCGAGAATGAGGCGATAGTCCTTTGGTGTCGGCTTCGCTTTGCGATTGATGCCGATGCCGATACTGCGCAGGAAATCGTACAGTTTTTCCAGCTTTTCGGCGCTCGGGCCTTCATGCACGCGATACAGCACGGGCAGCTTGGCTTTTTCGAGCAGGTCTGCCGTCGCGACGTTGGCGCACAGCATGCATTCCTCGATGAGGCGATGCGCATCGTTGCGCTCGACCGGAATGATCTCCTTGATACGGCGCTGCTCCGAAAAAATGATGCGTGTTTCGACGGTTTCGAAATCAAGTGCGCCACGCTGCGTGCGCGCCTGCAGCAGTTGCTTGTAAAGCGCGTACAGATTCTTCAGGTGGGGCAACAGGGGCTGATACTTGGCGCTGATGCGCTGCTGCAGCACAGTTTCCGCTTCGCTCGCCGGTGTTTGCAGCATCGAAGCGACTTCCGTATAGGTCAGTCGCGCCTGCGAATGAATGATGCCTTCGTAGAACACGTAGCCTTCGATTTCGCCGGCCTGCGACACTTCCATCTCACAGACCATGACGAGCCGGTCTTCCTTCGGCTTCAGCGAGCAGAGTCCGTTCGACAGGTGCTCCGGCAGCATCGGAATCACGTAACCGGGGAAATACACGGAGTTTCCGCGGATCTGCGCCTCGGTATCGAGCGCGCTCTTCACTTGCACGTAATGCGAAACATCGGCGATCGCGACATACAGCGTAAAGCCCTTGCCACGCTTGCGCTCGCAGCACACGGCGTCGTCGAAGTCCTTGGCATCCTCGCCATCGATCGTGACGAAGGGCAAGGTGCGCAAGTCGACCCGGTAGCTCTGTTCGGCATCGCCGTTGACGGCGGCGGGGAAGCGCTTCATCGCTGCTGCCACTTCCGTTGGCCACTCGTACGGAATGTCGTGCGTGCGCACGGCAACTTCGATTTCCATGCCGGGCTTGCTGACGTCGCCTAGCACTTCCACGACCTGGCCCGTGGCCTTGTGATGTTCGTGTGGCCACTGCGTGATCTTGACGACGACGAAGTCGCCATCGTTGGCATTCTTCGGGCGTTTTCCGGGGATCAGGATCTCCTGGGTAATGCGCTTGCTGTGCGGCATGACGATGCCGATGCCCGACTCGCAGTAATAGCGGCCGACAAACTGGTCCGTCTTGCGTTCGAGCACCTCGACGATCTTGCCTTCGCGACGTCCGCGCCGGTCGACGCCGGACACTCGCGCGAGCACGGTATCCCCATCGAATACCTTCTGCATCTGGCGCGGCGCGAGGTACAGATCGCCGGAGTTGTCCTCGGGAACCACGAAGCCGAAGCCGTCCTTGTTGCCCACGACACGGCCCTTGATGAGGTCCATCTTGTTGACGAGGCCATAGACGCCACGCCGATTGCTCATCAGTTGGCCATCGCGCGTCATTGCTTCGAGGCGCTTCTCCAGCGCGTTCTGCGCAACCGAGTCGAACAGCAGTAATTCCTTGCACAGGTCCTGGTGCGATGCGGGCTCGCCGCGCTGCTCGAGGTGCGCAATGATGAACTCGCGACTGGGTATCGGGTTCTCGTAACGCGCCGCTTCACGCTCGGCAAAGGGATCGTTACCCGCATCGGGCGAAAGCGTTAACTCGGGCGGAGCCTTGGATTTGGCCATGGCGAGACTACTTTGAGTAGGGAAAAAGGATGCCCGGCAGTATACACGCCAGGGATTTGACAAGCAGGGGCCGGATAGCGAGAATGCGCGCCTCTGTTTGAGTCCCTCCTACGCCCAGGTGGTGAAATTGGCAGACACGCTAGCTTCAGGTGCTAGTGACCGCAAGGTCGTGAAGGTTCAAGTCCTTTCCTGGGCACCATTCTTAAGCTCCACGTCTTCCCGCAACGTCTGATCTGCACGCGAAGACTTTAGAAACTGCAATTCACAGTCTGCTAGCCCGCCCCGGAGACTGAGTCTGCGTTCAAGCCCAGTGGCAAACCAGGGCTTCAAGCGACCACACTATCTCTAACCATGTGCTCAGCAGTCGCTCTGGTAGCTGAGAGTCATCGTTGCCAACACGCGTAACAGCATTTATACCGACGCGCTTTCCTCCGATGGCTTCCGTGCCGCCAGCCAGTTCAAGGCAGGCATCAATAACCCCCACACCAGCGCCAGGATCAGCAGCGTCTGAAAAAGCGGAAGCGGAAATTGCACGCCGCCTTGCAGTGAGCCCGCCCAGTAACTCAGAGGCCCGGCCACTATCCCTGCCAGTGATTGTCCCCAGCGCGGCCAGCCCTGCAAGAAGCTGAAACCACAGGGCAGAACCATTCCAAAATGAAGCCACAGAACTGCGAGCCAAAGCGGTAGCAGTGTTGTTGCGAAATCAAACACCCCGAATACTGCAAGCAACTGATCTGCTGCCATGCCAATCAATGCAATATACACAGCCGCTTTGCACGCGGACCCTGCACGGAGCTGCAAGAAAATACTGGCGAGCAGTAAGAACATTCCCCATACAACCGCCTCTTGCTGAAAAAACACCAGCAAAAACCAACTCAGCTTGAATATTAGCAGATTGAAAAGTCGGGGCTGAGGTTGGTGCCTGGTCATGGATGCACAGTCGCAAATGTTACGGACAGTGTGCAGTACTACGCAAAACTACAACGAATGGATCGATACGATTATTTTTATGTGCCGAAAGTCATGTCCTGCCGTAGGACTGACATGTGAGCTTCACCTGTGGGCACGACAGCGACTGGAACTGCCCTCACTACAAACTGTGTCGGCGTCGCTCCCGGATCGCGGAACGGAGCCAGGCTTTGCAGGCTCGCTGGAGTGAGCTTTGGCCGGCGATCCGGCCGGGTCAATCGTCCTGAGGCCGGCGCGAACGCAGATTCTGGTGGCGAGCAGAGCTTTTGCGAACAGCGGGATTATCACGAGCGCGGTTCCATCAATGCCAGTTGTCGAACACGTGGTACAGCAAATCGTAGTCGGGGTCGTGGACGAGGCCTTCCGTCGGTAGCTCCGGTTTGAATGTCGCATGGCAGGCGTCGCAGCTGTCGGTCAGGTCGTTGCCCAGTGTCCGCAGCGCGGCCTTGTCGTGGTCCTGCGCGGCGACGATGGCTTGCTGGGCAATGCTGGACATATTGCGCGCGTGTTCTATCCACTGCGGCGATGCGGACCAGGCCGCGTCCATGTCGCCGCTCCCACCCAGCGTAATGGCTGGGCCTGCCGCGGCGAGCTGGATGGCGTAGTACTCAACGATGCGCCATTCCTCTTCGGCAATATCGCGTTCCATCGTACCGTAATCCCAGATGTGATGGGCCGCGTGATCGATCAGCGTCACCATCAGCGCGTTGATGCTCACGGGCATCTCGAGCGGCACCGGCTCTGCGGCCTTCGCCAGCGACGAACTCAATACGATCAACAGCAGCAGGACTCCGAAGAGTACCAGCCCGAGCTTGATGAACTGACGACGTAAGGTATTCATGCCTTGTTCCTCCAATCAGCCGATGACGCCACTGCCTAGTAGTAATATTCCTCATAACCCGGCAGCAGCGAGTAGCGCGAGTTCAGGAAGGCGACGATGTCGACGAGCTCGGTCACTTTCATGTCCAGCGTCAGATACATTGGCGACAGTTCGGCACTCGTGCGGCGCGCCGGAGGCAACTGATCGACGTATGCTTCGGCAAGCTCATGGTTGGGATTGATGATCGACGTGACGAGGTCGCCGTAGGTCTTTGCGAAGATCAGCTCGCCGCCCAGCGGTATCGACAGGAAGGGCGTGCCCTTGTAGTCGGCGAAATCAACGCCAGCCACGGCGTGGCATTGCGGACAGTTGAGGCGGACGAATGCCTCGCGTCCTTTCTCGATGTTGCCGCGCTCGATCGGAAAGCGAAAATCGGTCGTGTAGTCCGGGTAGCTGCGACATGCGGATAGAGCCGTCAGGCCAATCAGGGCCAGGCCTAGCAGGGGAAGGGTTGTTTTCATCGGGGCGTACTCCTCACATCAGTATGTGGGGAAAATTACCACGGGCAGCGACTGGCCTATTGACGTGGATCAGAACCCGAGCCGGAACTCTGCGCTGGGCACTGCGGCTCGGCACCCGCGTGCTCGGGCCCTTTGACTCGACCCGCCGGCAGGTCAAAGTCGAGGTGGCTCAGCGCTTGCGTTTCAGCAGCCGTATCATTTCGCGCGCGTTTTTGACGGCGTAGCCGTCGTTGTCGTTGTTGAAGTAGATCCACACCCGTTTTGCGCCACTTTGGTGGATGCGTTCGACCCACTCACTCAGTTCCGCCTTCGTGTAGTCGTGCCGATACCAGCGTTTCAGGCCATGAAAACGTATATAGAGCTCGTCGGAGCTTTTTACGAGCGTGTCCGGAAGCCGTGGACCGCTGCAGCTGCAGAAGATGGCGCCGGCCTTGCGAAAGGCCTTGTACACGTCGTCATTCCACCAGCTCTTGTGGCGAAACTCGACGACATTGCGTCGCAGTGGGTCCAGCTGCTCCAGGATCCTTTTCAAACGCGCCGGGCTGTACCTGAAACTCGGCGGCAACTGAAACAGGAAACAACCCATGTGCGGGCAAAGCAGGTCGGCGATATAGCCGAAATCCCGGATCAGTGTTTTCGCGCCTGTGAAGCGTTTTACATGCGTGATGAGCTCACACACCTTCACCGTATAGATGAACTTCTTTCGACCGGCCTGGCGTAACCAGCTTTTGACGTTTGCCTCGGTTGGCCAGGAATAAAATGAAGCGTTGATCTCCACGGTCCGGAACTTACTGGCGTAAGTCTGGAACCAGTCCCTGGTCGGCAGCGATTTGTAGAAGGTGTCGCGCAGATGCCAGTAAAACCAGCCGGAACAACCCACGTGATACTCGGGCTTCGACAGGACTTTCTGCGCCCGGGGTGCCGCTGGCGACAGCTGCTTTTCCCGGGCCATGCGCAGCGTGCGCATTTTGTTTGCGCGGCCGGCATTCGCCAGCCTTTGCCTGTCGCGCCGCTGCTGCTTTTTGAGGCGCCGCTCATCAGCACTGAGCCTGCTCCGCGCAGGCCTCTCTGCCTCCTTCACCGGGGCCGCGCTAGTCACGCGTGCCGGGACGCGTACTGAGCTTTGAGTTGTTCGAAGGGAAAAACCTGCATCGGCTTCGCTTCCAATCACCCGCTTGTTTTAACGGCTGCTCTTCTGCTGGCGCCGCGGCGCAGGTTGATCAGTGCAGTCGGTTGAACCCTGCTGACGCTGAATGCCGGCTGTTCGGGGATGGCTCCGGCATTGGTGCAAAGCTGTCAGTGTCCAGTGGCAGACGCACGACGAACTCCGAGCCCTGACCGAGGCCTGGACTCGACGCGGCTACGGTCCCGCCGTGCATTTCAACAAGACGTTTCACGACAGCGAGTCCGATTCCCAGCCCACTTTCAGCGCGCGCGAGCGAGGTGTCGGCTTGCGAGAACAGTTCGAACAGTTTTGGTATTTGCTCGCGCGACATGCCGATACCGGTGTCGCGCACACGGATAACGGCATGCGTGTCGTCACTTTGCACACTCAGAAAAATCTGGCCGCCCCGATCGGTGAACTTGCAGGCGTTGTTGAGCAGGTTGCCGATGATCTGGGTCAGGCGCGTCAGGTCGGCGAACACATGCACCGGGCGGCCCGATTTGACCAGCAGCAGCTTGTGTCCAAGTTTTTCGCGCAAGGGCTGGTTGGCTTCGACCGCGCGCGTGATCGCTGCGCCGAGATCACAGCGCATTTTGCGCAACTCGATCTTGCCTTCCGTGACGCGGCTGACATCGAGCAGGTCGTCGATGAGTCGCGCCATCTGGCCGACCTGACGTTTCATCATCTTGCTGACGGCCGCGAGGCGGCTGGGATCGATGCCTGCCTCGAGCAGCGTGACGCCGTTGTGGATCGGAGCCAGTGGATTGCGCAATTCGTGCGCCAGGATGCCGAGGAATTCGTTCTTGCGGTGGTCAGCAACGCGCAGCGCGGCTTCGCTTTCACGCAAGGCCTGAATGGCGCGCGCGCGCTCGGCAGCCGTCCATACGCGCTCCGCCGTCTCTTCGATGATGGCGATTTCGGAATTTGACCAGGTGCGCGCGGCGTGATGGTTGATCGACAGCGCTGCAACAAAGTTACCTTCTTTCAGTAAAGGCACAGTGACGCATGACACTATGCCGGCGGCTGTATAGGCCTTAAGGTATTCGCTGTTGATGCGTTGATCTGTGGCCGCGTCGGCAACCACGTAGGTGCGCCCGGCGTGGAGCGTTGCAATGACGAAAGGGCCGAAGTCCCCGATTCGATAGCGGCCCGAATGCGGCGTTGCGCCGTGCACGTAGCTGCCCAGTGACTCGACGTATTCGCCTGAGGCGTCAGCTTCGAAATATTGCGCGCGGCTGATCCCGAGATGCTTCGTCAACACGCGCATCGCCGTGGACTGGATTTCGGCGGGATCTGCCAGCGGACGCAGCTGGTCGCTGAGTTTCAGCAGGAAAGTCTGGCGCGCCTCGGTTTCACGGCGCGCACGCTCGGCGATGACCTTCGATGTGGTGTCAGTGCAAATGTTGAGCATGCCGCTGACTTTCCCTGCCACGCGCAAGGGGCTGAAGCAGAAAGTCCACCAGGTGTCTTCGGCGTAGCCGTTGCGGAGCGTGATTAGATGCATGTCCTCCATCCACACGGAGATGCCTGAAGTTGTGCGTGCCACGAGCGGCCCGATGGAATCCCAGATGTCCGACCACACGTCTGCAATTGGCTGGCCCAGGGCGCGAGGGTGGCGTTCACCCAGAAGTCGGGCGTAAGCATCGTTATAAAGAAGGCAGAGACTGTCTCCCCAGGCGATGCACATCGGATGGTGCGAAGTCAGCATGATGCCTGCGGCAACCTGGAGTTCCTGCGGCCAGGTTTCGAGTGACCCCAGCATGCACCTCGACCAGTCGTGTATACGGTAACGTGCGCTTATTTGCTGCGTGCTGCCGAGCAAGAAGTCGAATTGCGCCTTGGGCATGCCGTTATTGTCCATCCGTAGATGCCTTCAAGGACTCGGGGAGGACGAGAATATCTCTCCACTTCGGCGCCTACAATACTGTCATTCCGCAGTGCGCTGCCGTACACATGAGTAAAGCTGATCCCGCGTCGTAACGCCCCTGTTAAGCCGAAGAGCCAGCAAGGCCATGCGCCAAACTGATATCACACTAAGTACGGCGCAATCCCGCGAAATAGCGGAATGGTCTCGACGAGTCGACTGTAGCAGATCGTCCTCCCCTCCTTTATATTGCCCCGTGCTGCTGGCAGTCAGCATCCGAACGGCAACCATAACAATAATTACAGGAGCAGAGTGAGCCATGTCAGACAAGAACGACTATGACGCCGGTATGGACCTGCGTCGCAAGATGTGGGGTAGTGCCGGCGCCGAGGAGCGCGTTACCCAGGCCACCAGTTTCAACCGACCGTTTGAGGATCTCGTCACGGCGAGCGTGTTCGGCGATGTATGGAACCGGCCGGTCCTCGATCATCGCATGCGCAGCATCGTGACGCTGACGGCACTGACTGCGCTAAGCAAACCCAACCAGCTGAAGATGCACGTGCAGGGCGCGCTCGCTAACGGCGTTACGGTCGACGAGATTCGTGAGATCATCATTCACACCTCGCTTTATTCCGGCATTCCGACCGGCGTCGAGGCGATGAACGCGGCGAAGGAAATACTCGGCAAACTCGGACTCGATAAGCCGGGGCAGGAGAAGGCATGAGTAATCCTTCGATTGGTTTCATTGGCATCGGCACGATGGGTTGGCCGATGGCCGCCAATCTCGTCAAAGCTGGTTTCGAGGTCAAGGTCTACGACAGCAAGCCCGCACAGGGCGCCGCATTCTGCATGGAGCATCCCGCGGCGAAAGTCGCCAGCCTCGCGCAGATCGCCGCGCAGGACTTTGTCGTGACCATGCTGCCGACCGGCCAGATCGTGCAGGACGTGCTGCTGCATGCGGAGGACGGCGCATTCTTCAGCGCAGTCAAGGCCGGCACGATCGTCATCGACATGAGCTCCTCCGAACCGCCGGGCACCCAGGTGCTTGCGAGGCAGTTTGCGCCAAAAGGCGTGGCTTTAATCGATGCGCCAGTGTCTGGGGCGCGCCCGCGGGCCATCAGCGGTACGCTGACGATCATGATCGGCGGTGACGACCGCGGCGCCATCGAAAAAGCAAAGCCGGTACTCGCAAAGATGGGCGACCGCCTCTTCGATACCGGCGGCAGTGGCACCGGCCACGCGGCAAAAGCGTTGAACAATTTCCTCGGCGCCACGGCTTTCGCGGCCACATCGGAAGCCCTGCTGATCGCCGAGCGCTTCGGACTCGACACGCGCACGCTGATCGACATCGTCAACGTGTCCACCGGACGCTCCTTCATTTCCGACGTCGTCATGAAGGAGCATGTCATTGGCGGAAAGTATGCCACCGGTTTCGCGCTTGGTTTGCTGGCGAAGGACGTGAAGATTGCCGCTGACCTTGCTGAAGCGGTGAACCTCGACGCGCCGCTGTCCCGGCTCGTGCGCGACCGCTGGGCGCAGGCGCGCGACGAAGTCGGCTACAACGCTGACAACTCCGAAGCAATAAAGAGCTGGAACGCGGACCTGTAGGAACAAGCCATGGCAGACAACACCCGAGCCTTCGAATGGCGCGTCGCAATCGACGACACCTTCAATGAAATGTCGCAGCAGTTCGTCCAGTATTTTCCGCAGCTGATCGGCTCGGCGGCGCTGTTGCTCGTCGGCTTCATCGTTGCCAAGGCGCTCGCGCTCAGCGCGCAGAAAGTCATCGAGGGGCTCGACGCCCTGTTCGTTCGTTTCGCGCATGCGGACAGCATGCACCATGCGCGTATCCAGCATTCGTATGCGCTGATCATCAACAAGCTCGTGTTCTGGGTCGTCATGGTGTTTTTCTTCGCGGTCGGCGCGAACATCCTCGGCTGGGACCTGTTTAGCGGCTGGCTCGATCGTATCGTCAGTTACCTGCCCGGCCTCGTGACGGGCCTGTTGATCATCCTTGGTGGCTTCCTGCTGAGTAACCTTGCGCGTGCCGCCATCATTACCGCGGCGCACCGCGCGGGCCTCGAACAAGGCGCGCTGATGGCCCGGTCCGCGCAGATCGTCATCATTTTCAGCGCCATTATCATCGGCGTCGAACAGATCGGCCTGAACATCGGATTTCTCAGTACGCTGAGCGTCGTCGTTATTGCGATCCTGCTTGCCGGTGCCGCGCTGGCCTTCAGCCTTGGCGCCCGCGACCTCGTCGCGAATGTCATCGGCGCGCAGTACACGCGCAAGCATTGCCACATTGGTGATCATCTGCGCATTGGCGTAGTCGAGGGCGAGATTGTCGAAGTAGCGCAGGCCAACATCGTCGTGGTGACGCCTGAGGGCAAGGCGGTGATTCCGGCGAAGTTCTTTCACGAGCAAGTCAGCTTTATTACGCCAGCGCAAAACCCGGGCGTGAAACCCTGATTCATGCAGGAAGCTGCAGCCAATCCTCGAATGCCTGCCGCTGATGCAACAAGCCCTCAGTCAATGCGACCTGCCCTAAGCCCATGCAAGAAGCCCTGAATCTCGCGCTGGAATTTCTCGAGGAGCATCCCGACGCCGCCGTGCGCATCCTTGAGCAGCACGACGCGCCGCAAGTTGCCGCGTTCCTCGAAACCGTGCCAGAGGCTTACTCCGTGCGCGTACTGGCGCAGGCATTGCCCGCCTTTGCCGCGCATTTGTGCCAGGCTTTCGGCAACGAAATGGCTGCGCGCCTGATGTTGCAGCAGGATGTTGGGCGCATGGTCGCGGTACTACGGCACCTGCAGCATATGCAGATCGCGGCGATTCTCAACGAATGCCCGACGTCGCGCCGCCAGTCCTGCGCGCTGTTGCTGCACTATCCGGTGCAGTGCATTGGCGCGTGGATACTGCCCGACACTGCGGTCGTCGCTGGCGATTTCACCGTCGGTGAAGCGCTGACCTTCCTGAAGGACGCCAATGAAGAAGCCGTCGGTCCCTATGTGTTCGTCGTCAACCGCGACGGCGTGCCGGAGGGCCGCATCAGTTATCTCGCCCTGCTGAAGGCGCATGTCGACCAGCGCGTCCAGTGGATCATGGAAAAGCCAGCCGAAGCCCTCTCGGCGCAGATGCCGCTGGCCCAGGCCGCGAAGCTGACGTGCTGGCGCGATGGCGACGTCATGCCGGTCATCGGCGCGCAGCAACAGTTTATTGGGGTGCTGCGCCATGCCGACCTGCGTCGCGGGTTGCAGACGCAGGAGCACGGGCGTGGCGCGCAGAAGGACGCGACCGGCGATGATCCGCTGTCCGGCCTCATTGAGGTCTACGGCAAATCCATGCTGGCGCTATTCGATTCAGTCAGCAACGTGGTCGAGGGCGAACTCCGGTCGTGACAACATGCCTCTAACACCTGTTTCCCACAGCCTGACCCAGGCCTTCCTGCTGAACTACCCGCTCGGCGCCGCGCGCAAGCTCGAGGCCATGAGTCCGCGGGAGGCAGCCGGCGTGCTGCAGGAGCAGCGCGCACACGTCAGCGCACGCGTGCTGGATCGGCTTGCACCGCGCACCACCCTGGCGATCCTGCTCAATCTACCCAACCCGCTGGCGGCGAATATCCTGCAGAACATGGACGCCAGCCACGCACTTGCGGTGCTGGGCCAGGCCGCGGGTGACGAACGCGCCGCCTGGTTCGAGCGCATGACGAAAGCCGGCGCCGACGAATTCCGCACATTGCTCGAATACCCGGACAATTCGGTCGGCCAGCTGATGAACCCGGCGACGTTTGCGTTCAACAAGAGCACGACTACGGGTGAGGCCCTGGCGCAGCTCCGGCGCCAGCAGGTACAAAGCCTGCCGCACCTGTTCCTGCTGAACGACGACATGACGCTGCACTCACGCGTCGACGTACAACGCCTGATTCTTGCCGACTCCTCCGTGCCCCTCGCGCAACTGGCGGCGCCGGTGCAGATCTTCGTACAGGCGCTGGATCCGCGTGAAGAAGTGCTCGAAAAACTCGGACAGCACGAGGTGGACGTGCTGCCGGTCGTTGACGTGGACTTCCATCTCGTCGGCGTACTCGAAGGCCAGGAACTGCTCGAAGCCGTGCGCGAGGACCTCGTGACCGACATGCAGACGATGGTCGGTGTGAGTCCGGACGAGCGCGCGCTGTCGTCGAGCCTTTTCGCGGTGCGCAAACGGCTGCCCTGGCTGCAGATCAACCTGCTGACCGCCTTCCTCGCGTCGGCTGTCGTCGGCATGTTCGAAAGCACGATTGCCCAGTTCACCGCGCTTGCGGTGTTGTTGCCGGTAGCCGCAGGCCAGTCGGGCAATGCCGGCGCGCAGGCGCTCGCCGTGACGATGCGGGGACTGACCCTGCGCGAAATCTCGATGCGGCACTGGTATCGCGTCATGCTCAAGGAGCTCGTCGCGGGCTTTCTCAACGGTATCGGCATCGCGGTGACCTGCGCGGCTGGGGTCTACTGGTGGAGTCAAAGCTCCGGCCTGGCCCTGGTCATGGCGCTCGCGATGATCGTGTCGATGACGATCGCCGGCATCGCCGGCGCGCTGGTGCCGATCCTGCTGAAGCGTTTCGGGCTTGATCCCGCGCAAGCCTCGTCGATCGTGCTGACGACGATCACCGACATCGCCGGTTTTCTCTCCTTCCTTGGCATTGCGACGCTTCTGGCAAGCCTTCTGTAAGGGCCTCCAGGAGCCTGCTGTAGCGCTGGGGCCGAGGCAAATTTCCCTCTGGATTCCGGAAAGAAAAGTAGTGCCGGCGGAATTTTGACTCTGCCCCTCGTTGGGGTAGATTTAGCGGCTCAACTCGGTACAATCGCGCCTCCAAAATGACCGGGCCCCGGCCCTTTCCGGTGGATTCTTCCAAGAGGTTACTATCGCCTTGAACGCAATCGAACAGGTTGAGTGGACGATCGAGAAATCCCGGGAACTCTATGGCTTCGAACGCTGGGGCAACGACTACTTCGGCGTATCGAAAAACGGCAATGTCACTGCACGCACGCTGCATGCCGAGGTCGAACTGCTTGACATCGTCAAGGGCGCGCTCGATCGCGACTTGCAGATGCCGCTCCTGCTGCGCATCGAAAATATTCTCGACGCACAGATCCAGCGCCTCAACCTCACTTTTCGCAAGGCCATTGAAACACTTGGCTACAAAGGCGAGTACCGCGGCGTTTACCCAATCAAGGTAAACCAGCAGTCGCAGGTCGTCGAAGAAATCGCAGCGTTCGGCGCGCGCTACAAGCATGGCTTCGAAGTCGGCAGCAAGCCCGAGATCATCATTGCCCTGTCGACGCTCGAGGAGCAGGGCAGCATGATCATCTGCAACGGTTACAAGGACCAGGAATTCATCGACCTCGGCCTGTCGGCCATCAAGCTCGGTTTCGTCTGCGTGTTCGTGGTCGAAACGCCAACTGAGATCCCAGTCATTATCGAACGCAGCCGCCTGATGGGGGTCGAGCCCATCATCGGCGTCCGCATCAAGACCACCGTCAGCGTCAGCGGCCACTGGAACAGCACCAGTGGCGACCGCAGCATCTTCGGCCTGACTGCGACGCAGCTCGTCGATCTCGTCGACACGCTGAAGTCGGAGAACATGCTGCACTGCCTGCAGTTGCTGCATTGTCATCTCGGTTCGCAGATCCCCAACATCCAGGATATCCGCAGCGGCATCACCGAAGTGTGTCGCTACTATGCCGATCTCGTGAAGGAAGGCGCGGCGCTCAAATACATCGACCTTGGTGGCGGCCTCGCGGTCGACTATACAGGCTGGGGTTCCAACTTCGGGCAGAGTCGGAACTATTCCCTGCAGGAGTACTGCGAGGACATCGTCGACACACTGAAGAACACCTTCGATGACTATGACATCGAACACCCGATCATTGTCACCGAGTCGGGCCGCGCGACGATTGCCTATTCGTCGATCCTGATCTTCAACGTGCTGGACACGACGCACTTCGAGCCGACACGCCTGCCCGAACCAAGCGAAGACGAGCACGACCTGATTACGCGCATGCGCGAGATCTACCCCAACCTGTCTGAGGCACGCATCCAGGAGTGCTACAACGATGCGCATTTCTATCGCAACGAGGCGCGCGAGCTGTTCCGCCGCGGCCACCTCGACCTGCGCACGCGTTCCGCCGCCGAAAACCTGTTCCTCGATCTATTGCACAAGGTTTCCGCTATCGCCGACAACATGGTGCGCGTACCAGCCGACCTCGAAGGCCTGAAGATCTCGCTGGCCGATATCTACTACGGCAACTTCAGCCTGTTCCAGTCGCTGCCTGATACCTGGGCGATCGACCAGCTGTTCCCGGTCGCGCCGATCCACCGCCTCGACGAAGAACCCTCGCGCCAGGCTGTCATCGCCGATATCACTTGCGACTGCGACGGCAAGATCGACAGTTTCATTGGTCCCGAGGAAGTCTCGAAGGTTCTGCCGCTGCACGCGCTGCGTGACCGTGAAGAGTATTACGTCGGCGTATTCCTCGTTGGCGCGTACCAGGAAACGCTCGGTGACCTGCACAATCTGTTCGGGGATACCAACGTCGTCAGCGTGCGCATCAATCGCGACGGCACTTA
>JBEGWB010000156.1:0-15464 GCA_041178065.1 Pseudomonadota bacterium
CGCCGCTTGCGGCATTCCGCATGCGGTGGTGGCGCCGAGGCCTTTGTTCGCGCGGCAGACGCACGCTCCGCGCGCCCCAGACGCAGCACAGCCCCGACACTCTTACGCCGACATCAGCAGCAACTCGAATCCCGGGGGTGTCCTGAACACGCAATTAAAGAACAAGGGCAGCAGAGGCCTTTGTTTCGCAGAGCCGGCGCAGGACAGGACCCGCGAGCCCCAGCCCCGTATCAAGCCGTAAGGGGTGGCGGTGGCTCTTCAGCACCGGTGCCGCGGCTTACGCCGCGCTGCACACCGATTCGAATTTCTTCCCAGGCCTCTTCAGCCGTTTCCACATAGCGGAACAGGTTGAGATCTTCCGCGCTGATGACGCCCTGGTCGACCATGTAATCGAAGTCGATCATTTTTTCCCAGAAGTCACGGCCGAAGACCAGTATCGGCATCGGCGTTACCTTGCGCGTCTGCACCAGGGTCAGCGTTTCGAACAGCTCGTCGAGCGTGCCGAAACCGCCGGGGAACACCACCAGCGCGCGCGCCCGCATCAGGAAATGCATCTTGCGCATCGCAAAATAATGGAACTGGAAGCAAAACTCCGGCGTGATGTAGGGATTCGGGTATTGCTCGAAAGGTAGCACGATGTTCAAGCCGATCGACTTCCCGCCCGCATCCATCGCGCCGCGATTCGCCGCTTCCATGATGCCCGGACCGCCGCCGGTGATAACGTGCAGCGGCACACCGCCATCCTTTTGCGTCTGCGTGATCAAGGCGCCGAGCCGCCGCGCTTCCTCGTAAAAACGACTCTGCCAGCGCATGAACTCCAGCCGCTGCTTCTTCTGCAGCACGCCAGGATTCTGCGGCGCGAGCGCCAGCTGTATCTCCAGCTGCTCTTCTTCGGCGTCGACCATTTCCGGCGTTGGAGTGCGCGCGCTGCCGAACAGCACGATCGTGTGTTCGACCTCGTGCTGCTTCATGATGGCTTCGGGCTTGTTAAGCTCGAGCATCAGCCGCACGCCGCGCAGGTCTTCGCGCAGCAGGAATTCCGGATCGTCGAAGGCCAGCCGATAGGCCGACGACGCCAACTGCGCGCTAAGCTGCCCCTGTTCGAGTTCGGCGCGCGCATTCAGCAAGTCTTCCGCGGCTGTCGGAAACACGCTACCCGGTTTCCGGGGCCGCGACAGCGGGCCGCCTTCGGGATACTTTTTCCTGTAGTCGTCTCTGGTACTCATCACTCAATTCCCGAAAGATAGTTAGCCGTTCTGGTTACTTATCGAAGCACCCGCGTACGCGCCGCCGTCCTGCCGCAGACGCTCATCGAGCCTCGCGAGGCGTTCCGGCGTGCCGACATCGATCCAGTCGCCATCAAAGATTTCGCCGCTCGCACGCCCGAGCGCTATTGCCCTTCGCAGGCAGGGCAGCAGCGGCGCTTTGCCGTCGGTCATGCCCGCGAATAGATGCGGGTGGAACACGCCGATGCCGGCGTAAGTGTGGCGCGGGCTGTCGAGGTCCTGCCGCAAACGGCCGTCTACCGACAAATTGAAATCGCCCGCCCGGTGATGCTCGGGATTCTCCACGAGCACCAGATGCACAAGGTCCTCCGGGCGCAGCGCATCGTGCAAGGTATGGAATGGAAACTCTGTCCAGATGTCGGCATTGGCGACAGCGAAGGGCTCATTGCCGAGCAGTGGCAACGCCCGCACGATGCCACCGGCGGTTTCGAGCGGCTCAGTCTCGCGCGACCACTGGATGGATACGCCGAGCGCGCTGCCATCGCCGAGCGCCGCTTCGATCTGGGCGCCAAGCCATGCGTGGTTGATGACGATGTCGCGCAAGCCATTGGCGGCGAGCTTGCGGATCTGGTGTTCGATCAGCGTGATGCCGCCGGCTTGCAGCAAGGGCTTTGGCGTCGTTGCCGTCAGAGGCAGCATACGTTCGCCTTTGCCCGCGGCGAGCAGCATGACCTTCATGCGCCACCCTGCGATGCGCTTGTCTTGCCGGTATCCAGCTCGCGTTCTAGCGCCGCATCCAGGTGTGGCAGGATGTGCGCCTGCAGCCAGGCGTTGAATGCAACGAGTTGCGGATGTTCGGGAAGCACTGTCACGAGATAGCGCATCGTCAGCGGGATGTCGCGCAGGTAGCCGCGCTTGCCATCGCGCAGCCAGAGACGGCTGAAAATACCCAGCACCTTGAGGTGCCGCTGCGCGCCCATCAGGTCAAAATCGCGCAGAAATGCCTCTGCATCGACCGGCGGCAGAACACCGGCGCCATGCGCCATCGTGGCGTAATCCAGCGCCCAGGCATTGGCCTGCGAGCGCGGCCATTCGATGTAGCAATCCTTCAGCAGCGAGACGAGGTCGTATGTCGCGGCGCCGCGCACCGCGTCCTGGAAATCGATGACGCCGAGCCTCTGCGTGCCCCGATACATCAGGTTGCGCGAGTGGTAGTCGCGGTGCACGAATACCTGCGTTTGCGCGCGCGCCGCCTGCGCCAGGAATGCGTAGACATCCTCCAGCAGAGCGTTTTCGGCGGCGCTAAGGTCGCGCTTCATCAATCCGCCGCAGAACCATTCGCTGAACAGACGCATTTCGCGCAGCAGCAGCGCGTCGTCGTATTCCGGCAACACGGTGGACGCGCAACGCTGGATGCGCAGCAGCTCGTCGAAGGCACGCTGATACAGGTCAGCGGCCGTCGGGGCGTTGCTGGGGGCGTGGCGTGCGTCATCGAGTGGAGTCCATAACACCGTGTCGCCGAAGTCCTGCAGGCACATGAAGCCGCGCGCAAGATCGCTGGCAAGGACCTCGGGCGCGGCCACGCCGCCGGCTTTCAACAGGCTGGCGACGCGCACGAATGGCGCGCTGTTCTCGCGCTCGGGCGGCGCATCGACCAGTATCCACGTGCCTTTTGCCGTCACCCCACGAAAGTAACGGCGAAAGCTCGCATCACCGCTGACAGGTTGCAGCCCGCCCTGCAGCGTGCCGCCGTCGAGACCCGGCAGGAGTGTGCAAAACCAGGCTTGCAGCTCAGTGGCGCGCTGCCGGAGAAAGTCGGGAGTCAAGGGAGCAAGGGTCATCAGTATCCGGATGCGGGAGGAACTGGGAATACCGGGGTTTCCGGGTCCTTGTTCCTTGTTTAGTCAGGGCCGAATTCATAGAATCCGCGCAGCATTATGCCCCAGCGTACCCCGACGTTGAAGTCAGTCCGCCCCATGCCCCACAGCCACCGGATAGTTGAAGTGACCCGCGCCCTCGTTCCCACTCGAAAAACCATGCGCTTGTTTGCCTCGTGCGCGCCGCTGGTTGCCTCGCGCGCGCCGCTGACCTCAGCGCGTTCGCCGCTGACGCTCGCCTCGCTGCCGCTGCTGCTGATTCCCGTGCTTGCGCAAGCGCAGGCGCCCGCGCCCGCCACTGAAGCTGCCGACATCGACTGGGTACGGTGGGAAGAACTGACGCCCGAACAGCAGGCGGCGGTCGACGATACCTGTTGCGGCCGCTACATCGAACCGCTCTTGCCGACTGTCGACGGGGAACCGGGCACCGTGCTGCTCAACTCCGATGCGCTTACCGGCACCAGTGAAGGCGTCGTCACGCTCGAAGGCAACGTGCAAATCCTGCAACAGGGCGCAGCCATCAGTGCGGCGCGCGGCACCTACGATCGCACCAATGCCACCGCGGAACTGCAGGACAGCGTCCGCATCCGCCAGCCCGGCGTGTTGTTGACGGGCAGCTCGGCATCCGTGGACCAGCAGGACGGCACCAGCGAAGTGCGCGACGCCTCGTATGTGCTGCACGAAACCTCGGCGCGCGGTTCCGCCGATATCATCGTCTATACCGACGCCAACGGTGTCATCACGATCGACAACGGCGTGTTCACGCGCTGCGAGCCCGGCGATAATTCCTGGCTGCTCGAAGGCGACACGATAAGACTCGACCGTCCGAGCGGCCGCGGTACTGCACGCAACGTCACGCTGCGCGTGAAAGACGTGCCGGTGATGTACGTGCCGTGGATCAGCTTCCCGATCAACGACGCACGCGCGACCGGCTTTCTGGCACCCGTGCTCGGCTCGACGCGCGACGGCGGCTTCGACGTAGCGACGCCGTATTACCTCAACCTTGCGCCCAATTACGACGCCACGCTGACGCCACGCCTCCAGACCGACCGCGGCGTCATGCTGGGCGCGGAACTGCGCCATCGTGGTTATGCCTCGCAGCAGCTGCTCGACATGCAGTACCTGCCCGACGACAATCTCTACGATCCGCTGAATTTCGCGACAACGACGAGTGACAGTCCGCCGGTGCCCGACCGCTGGTTCGTCAACTACGACGGCCAGGCTGTGCTCGGCCGCGGCTGGAGCGCCAGTGCCGATTACTCCGCCGTCAGCGACATCGACTACTTCCAGGACTTCGGCAATTCATCGAACTCCATGAACAATGGTCTCTACGGCGCCGCGCAAAGCTACCTGTACCGCGACGCGCGTGTGAATTATCGCGGCTCCACCTGGACCATCACTGCCGCAACCGAGGATTTCCAGATTATCGATCCCGCGGTGTCGCCATTGGCGGCACCGTATCGCACCCTGCCGCGCATCAATGCCGATGCGCTGTGGTACCAGGACTCCGGCTTCGTCTACGGTCTCGACAGCGAGTTCGTGCAGTTCGACCGCGATGCGAACCCGGCGCGCTTCAGCCGCGAACAAATCGCCGCTGGCGCACTCGTCACGGGCAGCCGCGTTGCCGTCACGCCGCAGATCAGCTACCCCATAACGAGCGCAGGCTCCTTCTTCACCCCGACGCTCAAATACAAGTACGCGTCATGGAATCTCGATGACCAGACGGCGAACACCGACTCGCGGCCCGACCGCGGCGTTGTTGTCGGCACTGTCGATACCGGCCTGATCTTCGAACGTGCCTTGCCCTGGGGCGACAACAACTACCTGCAAACGCTGGAGCCGCGCGCGTTCTACCTCTACAGCGAATACGAAGACCAGAGCGAGATCCCGGTATTCGACAGCAGCGAGCTGACCTTCGCGTTCAACCAGCTATTCCGCGACGATCGCTTCAGCGGCAGGGACCGCGTCGGGGACACCAACCAGCTGACGCTTGCGACCACCTCGCGCGTGTACGACCAGGCGGGCCGCGAGTTGGTGCGCGCCAGCGTCGGCCAGATCCGTTACTTCCAGGATCGCAGGGTCACGCTGTTCAACACGCCGCTGCAGGATCAGCTACGCTCGGATTCAGCGCTCGTCGGCGAACTCAGTTACCGCCTGTCCGACAACTGGCGCGCGGGGTCGTACCTGCAGTGGGATACGCACAGCGACGACATTGAAGTCGGCTCGATCCAGTTTCAGTACCAGCGCGATGTGGATCACATCCTCAATTTCGGCTACCGTTACCGCGACGACACCGCCCACCTGAACTCGCCCGGGCTCCAGCGCAAGATCAACCAGACGGATATTTCCGGCATCTGGCCCCTCAACAACACCTGGGGGCTCATCGGCCGCTGGAATTACGACCATGCCAACAAGCGGAACCTGGAAACCATCGCAGGGGTCGAATACAACAACTGTTGCTATACCGTGCGCCTGCTTGCGCGCAAATGGATCGACAACGACGTGCTGTACTTCAGCGGTGTCGAGGACGACAACACGGGTGTCTTCCTGCAGTTCGAACTCAAAGGCCTTGGCAGTTTGCTCGGTGGCAACGTCACCGGCATTCTGAACAACGGCATCACCGGTTATCGGGAACGCGATTATGTACAAAATCAGTTTAGATAAGTTTGCTGGAGACACGTTTTCTGGAAAGGCGCGTGGCGCACTCACGGCCGTCTGCGCCGGGGTCCTGTTGCTTGTGTCCGTAGCGCAGGCGCAACCGATCGAAGTCGACAAGGTCATTGCGGTGGTCGACGAAGACGTCGTGCTGAGAAGCGAATTTGATGCGCGCTGGGCGCAGGTCGAGGAGCAGATTGCGCAGGCGCCTGCGGGCTCGCTGCCGCCGATAGCCGAGATCCGCAAACAGGTGCTCGACGAACTCATCAGCGAACACCTGCAACTGCAGATGGCCGAACGCGCCGGCGTACGTATCGATGACAACCAGTTGAACCAGGAGCTGGCCGGCATCGCGCAGAGCAACAACATGACCTTCGAGCAGTTCCGCGACGTGCTCAACCAACAGGGCCTGTATGAATCCACGCGCGAAGCACTGCGCAAGGAAATCATCATCGCCAATTTCCAGCGCGGCGCGGTCAACCGCCGTATCGAAATCAGCCGCCAGGAAGTCGAGAACTACCTGCGTTCGGAAACCGGCATGACCGAAATCGCGCCGGAATACCGCGTTGCGCACATCCTGATCCCGAACACTGAAGGCACCTCCGCCCCCGCGCGCGAAGAACTCGCAGGCCTGCTGGCCGAGCGCATCAGGGCCGGCGAGAACATCGGCGAGCTGATTGCACAGCGACAGATCAGCGGCATACCCATCAGTGGCGCCGGCCTTGATTTCGCCAAGGTCGAAAACCTGCCGACGGTATTCCAGCAAGTGGTGCCGACGCTCGAAGCCGGCGAAGTCAGTGCGCCGTTCACGAGCGCAAACGGACATCACATCGTCCAGCTGCTCGAAGTGCGCGGCGGGTCGCAACTCGCGGTAAACCAGTCGCTGGTGCGCCACATCTTGATCAAACCCAACGACATTCGCACCGAGGCGCAGGCAGAAGCGCTGGTCAACGCACTGTATCAGCGCATCCTCACTGGCGAGGATTTCGCCGACGTCGCGCGCCAGAACACCGACGATCCGAGTTCGATGGTCAACGGTGGCGATCTCGACTGGATCAACACCGGCATGCTGCCCGATGACTTCATGGAAGTCGTCAATAACACGCCCGTTGGCACGATGACCGCGCCCTTCCATGTGTCCACCGGCTGGCACATCGTCGAAGTGCTCGATCGCCGCACACAGGATGTCACCGAGGAAAACAAGCGCTTCCAGGCCGAGCAGTTGCTGCGCCGCCGCAAGTTCGAAACCGAACTGGAAAACTGGATGACGGAGATCCGCGCGACAAACTACATCGACATCAAGGACCCCGAATTTGCCGCCGCCGATGACGACACCACCGATGCAGATGCCGACGAGGATGAGGACGAAGCCGACGAGGAATCGGAAGACAATTGAGTCTCCGCAAGCCTGAAGGCGCAGCCATGGCCACCGTTCCGCGCATACTTGCACTGACCCCCGGCGAACCGGCCGGCATCGGTCCCGACCTGTGCGTGCAGCTTGCGAACACGCATACCTTTCCGGTTCCTCTCGTTATCGTTGCCGATCCCGGCCTGCTCGAAATGCGCGCGGCGATACTGGGCCTGCCACTGAAGGTCATTGAGTATCGCAGCGGCAACTATCCTGACAGGATCCAGCGCGGCGAACTTCTGGTGTTGCCGGTGCCGCTCGGCGTGACCTGTCATCCAGGCAAACTCGACAAGGGCAATGCCGCGTACGTCAAAAGCACGCTCGACCGCGCCGTCGACGGCTGCATCAATGGTGAGTTCCGCGGCCTCGTCACGGGCCCGGTGCAAAAGAGCTTGCTCATCGAAGCCGGCATCTCGTTCACTGGCCACACCGAATTGCTTGCCGAACGCAGCGGCACGCCGCGCGTCGTCATGATGCTGGCGACGACTGGCCTGCGCGTTGCGCTCGCGACGACGCATCTGCCGCTGGCGGACGTGCCAAAAACGATTACGCGTGAATTACTGACGGAAGTCCTGACGATCCTGCAGCGCGACCTGCGCGACAAGTTCGGCATCGCTCAGCCGCGCATCCTCGTGGCCGGCCTCAACCCGCACGCTGGCGAGAGCGGTCATCTCGGCCGCGAGGAAATCGACGTGATCCAGCCCGTGCTCGACGAATTGCGCAGTCACGGCATGATCCTGTACGGACCCCTGCCTGCCGACACACTGTTCACGCCGAAGTATCTCAACAATGCCGATGCCGTGCTCGCCATGTACCACGATCAGGGCCTGCCGGTGCTGAAATTCAAAGGCTTCGGCAATGCCGTGAATATCACGCTGGGTCTGCCCTTCATCCGCACGTCCGTCGACCACGGCACTGCACTCGACCTCGCCGGTACCGGCAAGGCGAACCCCGGCAGCTTGCTGACCGCGATCGATACCGCGACACAGATGGCTCAGACCATCGGCCGCAAGCTGTCATGAGCACGGCCCCGCATCGCGCGCGCAAACGTTTCGGCCAGAACTTCCTTCACGACCAGAACATCATCGGCCGTATCGTCAGGGCTATTGCACCCGGTCCCGGCCAGACGCTCATCGAAATCGGCCCCGGCCAGGGCGCGATCACGGGTCCGCTGCTCGATGCCACGGACCAGCTGACGGCGATCGAAATCGACCGCGACCTCGCCGCCGCATTGCGTGTGCGCTTTGCGGCCCGGCCGGGATTCCGCCTGATCGAACAGGATGTGTTGAAAGTTAACTTCGCCGAACTCGGAAGCGGGTCCAGCGCTGGCCGCAGCGCGCCCGACAGCCTGCGGATCCTCGGCAACCTGCCCTACAACATTTCGACTCCGCTGCTGTTTCACCTGCTCGAATACCGAGACCTGATCCATGACATGGTGTTCATGCTGCAGCTCGAAGTCGTCGACCGCATGGCGGCGCTCCCGGGCACGCCGGACTATGGCCGACTCAGTGTCATGATGCAGTACCACTGCAAGGTCGAAAAACTGTTCACGGTGCCGCCGGGCGCCTTCAGCCCGCAACCGAAAGTGGATTCCGCGATCGTCAAGCTCACGCCGTGGCGGCCGCTGCCGCACCCGGCGCGCAATCCGGATACGCTCGGACGCGTCGTGCGCACCGCCTTCAGCCAGCGTCGCAAGACCTTGCGTAACACGCTTAAAACATTGCTACTGCCTGAATACCTCGAAGCATCAGGGATAGACCTGAGCCTGCGCCCCGAGAATATCGGGCTGCGCGACTATGTTAGAATTTCGGACCTCGTCGACCAGCACAGTGATTCTTTCCTTGAGTAAGCTCCCGTGACAAGCAGTCCCGCGCCACAGAGCGGCATCGATATAAAGGTGTCGACACAGTACCTGACGCAGCAGTCTGATCCCGCGCGTAGTTCCTACGCCTTCGCCTATACCATCACGATCACGAATCGCCGCGAGTTGCCCGTACGCCTGTTGAGCCGCCACTGGATCATCACGGACCAGAACAACAAGGTCGAAGAAGTACGCGGCAGCGGCGTCGTCGGGCAGCAGCCGGTCATCGCGCCGGGGCAAAGCTATCAGTATTCGAGCGGCGCCGTGATCCATACCGAAACCGGCGACATGAAAGGCAGCTACACGATGCAATGCAGCAGCGGCGCACAGTTCGATGCGACGATTCCGCTGTTCGTGCTCGCCGTTCCGCACATGCTTCACTAGGGCAGCGACTCCGGGAATTCGGCATGGCGATCTATGTGGCGGGCGATATCCAGGGCTGTCATGACCCGCTGCGGCGCCTGCTCGACAAAGTCGCCTTCGAGCCCGCCAACGACAAGCTCTGGTGCGTTGGCGACCTCGTCAACCGCGGTCCAGACTCACTTGCAACCCTGCGTTTCCTGAAAAGCCTTGGCGCCAGTTTCACGGGCGTACTCGGCAATCATGATCTGCACTTCCTGGCGGCCTGGTCCGGCGCTTTCACCGAGGGAAAGTTCAAGACCTTGCAGGCACTGCTGGAGGCGCCTGACTGTGACGAACTCGCGCAATGGGTGCGCCAGCTGCCGCTGGTGCATCGCGCAACAGAGCAAACCCCGGCCGGCGCGACCGACCTGCTCATCGTGCATGCCGGTCTCGCGCCAGGCTGGAGCTTTGCGCAGACGCTCGGCTACGCGAACGAAATCGCTGCAGCGCTGCGCGGGCCGCAATTCATCGCCTACCTGAAGATGATGTATGGTGACGAGCCAGATACCTTCAGCGAAACACTGACTGGTATGGAGCGGTTGCGCGTGCTGACAAACGTGCTGACCCGCATCCGCTTCTGCACGCCCACAGGCAAACTCGACATGAAACACAAGGAAGATGTACACAGCGCGCCACCGGGCTACAGGCCCTGGTTTGAATTCCAGTCATTGGCGCCAAACCAGCGCATCCTCTTCGGCCATTGGGCGATGCTCGATGGCAAGACCGGCCGCGAGGACATCATCGGGCTCGACACCGGTTGCGTCTGGGGCCGCAGGATGACCCTGCTGCGTCTCGATGACGGCCGGATCACTAGCGTCGATTGCAAACCGGGATGAGCTGCATGCGTATATATAAAGTGGGCGGCGCGGTGCGCGACAAATTGCTGGGCCTGCCTATCAAGGACAGCGACTGGGTAGTCGTCGGTGCCACCGTCGACGAAATGCTCGCGTTGAAATATATGCAGGTCGGTCGCGATTTCCCTGTATTCCTGCACCCCGTGACGAAGGAGGAATACGCGCTCGCGCGCACCGAGCGCAAGAGCGGCAAGGGCTACACCGGGTTTGTCGTGCATGCGTCGCCGGATGTCACGCTCGAGGAAGATCTCAGGCGCCGCGACCTGACAATCAACACGCTGGCGGAAAGCGCCGACGGCGAGCTGATCGACCTTTACGGGGGCCGCGCCGATCTCGAGGCACGCTTACTGCGCCATGTCGCGCCTGCCTTCGCCGAAGATCCATTGCGCGTGCTGCGGGTCGCGCGCTTCGCCGCGCGCTTCGCGCATCTTGGCTTCACCGTGGCGCCGGAAACATTGGAGCTGATGAAGGCAATGACGGCGGCGGGCGAACTCGAGCATCTCGTCCCGGAGCGCGTCTGGCAGGAAATGCACGCGGCGCTCGTGACGCAAAGTCCGCGGGTGTTCTTCGAGGTGCTGCGCGACTGCGGCGCGCTGAAGGTTATTTTGCCGGAACTCGAGCGCCTGTTCGGCGTGCCGCAGCTCGAGCAATATCATCCGGAAATCGATACAGGGCTGCACGCGCTGATGGCGCTCGAGCAAGCCGCGTTGCTGTCGCCGAGCCCCGCGCTGCGCTTTGCGGCGCTGGTGCACGACGCGGGCAAGGCACTGACGCCGCCGCAGAGCTGGCCCTTGCACAAGGATCACGAAGCCCTTGGCGCGGAGGTCATTCGCACATTGTCCGAGCGCCTGCGCGTGCCGAACGAATTCAGCGAGTTGGCGATTCTCGTCAGCCGGCAACACACGCGTTGCCATCGCGCGCACACGCATACCGCCGAAGAGCTGTTCCTGACGCTCGAGCAGAGCGATGCGCTACGTCGTCCCGATCGCTTCGAGGCATTCCTCGTCGCATGCGAAGCCGATGCGCGCGGCAGGCGCGGTCTCGAACAGCAGGCTTATCCGCAGGCCGACATATTGCGCGCGGCGCTCAGTGCGGCGCGCAGGGTTGATATCAAGGTGCTCGTCGATATGCACAGCAATCCACAGACACTGGCGCCGGCGATACGCCAGGCGCGTATCGCCGCTGTCGCCGCGGCCAGGGCGGACGCATGAACACAGCTGCACCTGTCGCCCTCGTTACCGGCGCCGCGAACCGCATCGGTGCGACCATTGCGCGCACGCTGCATGCAGCCGGCTATAGTGTCGTCGTGCATTACCGAAATTCAGCCGTCGCCGCGCTGACCCTGATCGACGAATTGAATGCACTGCGCGCAGACTCGGCCCGACACCTGCGCGCCGATATCGGGGACCTCGCGCAGGTGAAGCTGCTGGCGCATCAGAGCATCGAGCAATGGCAGCGCCTCGACCTGCTCGTCAACAATGCGTCCAGCTTCTACCCGGTTGCGCTCGATGCTGTCAGCGAAGCGGACTGGCAGGATCTCGTCAATAGCAACGCAAGGGCGCCACTGTTTCTCAGCAAGTATGTGCATGCAGCGCTGAAAGCCAGCAAGGGCAGTATCGTCAACATCGTCGACAGCACCGCGCTCGACGGAGTCGCCGGCTTCACGCCCTACACAATGGCAAAGGCTGCGCTCGCCAACATGACACGCTCGCTGGCGCGCGAGCTGGCGCCAGACATCCGCGTCAACGGCGTATCGCCTGGCGCGATCCTGTGGCCAGAATACGGTGGTGGAATCAGCGAAGAAGAAAAGCAGCAAGCGCTTGCGCAGACGGCGCTTGGCCGCCTCGGCACGCCGGAGGACATCGCGCATGCTGTGCTGTTCCTCGCGCGCGACGCCACGTACGTTACCGGCCAGATCATCGCGGTCGACGGCGGCGTTTAAGCGGCACTCTCACGGTACAGGCCACCTGGCAGTCGCTCGCCTTGCTTACCTCCGCGAAGGTGCAGGTTGGGTCGATACCTGGTTCAGTCCACGCCGTTCCAGCAGTGGCTCCACGTTCGGCTCGCGTCCGGCGAAGTTCCGGAACAATTCGAGCGCCTCGGCCGTGCCTCCGCGCGACAGCAAGGTGTCGCGGAAGCGCTGGCCATTCTCGCGTGTCATACCGCCATTGGCCTTGAACCACTCGACTGTGTCGGCATCGAGCACCTCACTCCAGATGTAGGAGTAATAGCCTGCCGAGTAGCCGCCCATGACATGCGAGAAATAGGGAAAGCGATAACGTGGCGGCAGCATGTCGTAGTTCGCGCCTGCAGCCGTCAGTGCATCGGCTTCGAATTGCATCAACTCGTCGGCTGTTGGCACTTCATCGGGGCCAAGCGTGTGCAGGGCTATATCGATGATCGCGGCCATCAGGTACTCGCTGGTCGTGAAACCCTGGTTGAATTTCTGCGTTTCAAGCACCTTGTCGATCAGCTCCGCGGGCATTGGCTCGCCGGTCTGGTAATGCATTGCGTAATTGCGCAGCACGTCCGGCCAGGTCACCCACATCTCATTGACCTGCGAGGGGTACTCGACGAAATCGCGTGGCACATTCGTACCCGTGAAGCTTGGATACGTGACATTTGAGAACAGGCCGTGCAGTGCGTGGCCAAATTCATGGAAGGCCGTGACCACTTCGTCGAGCGTCAGCAGCGTTGGCTCTCCGGCAGGCGGCTTCGTGATGTTCAGGTGGTTACCGACGATCGCTTTCGTATCCAGCAAGGCCGACTGCGCGATGTAGTCATTCATCCAGGCGCCGCCGCGCTTGTTTGAGCGCGCATACGGATCGAAGATGAAGAGGCCAAGCGTCGAACCGTCGGCGTCGGTGACGTCATATACACGCACGTCTTCCTGGTACACCGGCAAATCGGTGCGGCGCCTGAAGCTGACGCCGTAAATCTGGTTGGCGGCGAAGAACACGCCTTTCTCCAGAACGTTGTCGAGCTGAAAGTACGGCTTCAGTTGCGACTCGTCGAACTCATAGCGCTCCTGCCGCACTTTTTCCGTGTAGTACGCCCAGTCCCATGCAGCCAGCTGAAAATCGACGCCTTCGCTCTGGAGCATCGCCTGCAGGTCTGCGGCTTCGCGCTGGGCATTGGCGAGCGCGCGCGGCGTCAGGTCGGCCAGCCGCTGGTTTACCGCTTCTACCGTTTGCGCGGTCTGTTCTTCGAGTACGTACGCGGCATGATTCGGATAGCCAAGCAGCTGCGCGCGTTCGGCACGCAGGCGCGCCGTGCGACTCAGGGCTTCGCGGTTGTCGAACTCACCGCCGCTGCTGCCGCGCGCAAGCGAGACTTCCATGATGCGCTGCCGCAAGGCGCGATTCTCGAGCGTGGCCAGCAAGGGCTGGCCGCTGGTGTTCAGCAGGGGCAACACGTACTTGCCCGGCATGTTGCGCTCGACGGCGGCGTCGGCCGCGGCCTTGATCTCGGCCGCGCTGAGGCCAGTCAATTCTTCGCTGCTATCGACAATGATTGCGCTGGCATTCACTTCCGCCAGCACGTTCTGGCTGAAAGTCGTTTCAAGCTCGGCGAGTTCGGTATTCATCGCGCGCAGGCGATCCTTGTCTTCCGCGCCCAATTGCGCGCCGGCGCGGACGAAATCGCGATGCGTAATTTCGATGAGCCGCAGCGCTTCCGGATCGAGGCCGAGGGTCTCGCGTTGGTCATACAGCGTCTTGATGCGCGCGAACAGCGCCTCATTGAGCAGGATCGCATCACTGTGCGCCGACAAGCGCGGCGATAGCTCGACTTCCAGCGCCTGAATCGCCTCGTTGGTGTTCGCGGAACTCAGCGCAAAGAACACGTTTGACACACGGCTCAGCGTGCGACCTGACTGTTCAAGCGGAATGAGCGTGTTGTCGAAGGTAGGCGCTGCACTTTGCGCAGTGAGCGCGGCGATCTCGGCGAGCTGCTCCTCCATGCCGCGCTCGAACGCAGGCAGGTAGTGCTCATCACGGACCTGATCGAAAGGCGGATACTGCAGCGGCAGTGTGCTGGGAACGAAGAAAGGATTGTCGATCGCAGGCATGGCGGCGGTATCAGCCGGCGCTGCCGTTGATGTCGATGTTTCGGCACTGTTGTCCGAGCAGCTGGCCAGCAAGGCCAGTCCTGCGAGGGCAAGTACGGCACGATGTGGGGTCATGGTAATACCTTGCAATGGTATGTCGTTGAAGTACGGAATCAGGAAAGTGTGCCGAGAAAAGCGAAACATACACTATCGATCGCATGCCGACCAATGCCTGCAGGTAGTGCGGCTCAGGCCGCGCGCACCAGCGTCCACAGGCCAATTGCGATAAAGCCGGCGCCGGCAATCAGCTGCAGTTGCTTCGGGCTGATCAGGTTACTGATCGCGCTGCCGGCGATGACACCAAGCGCCGATGTCGCGACCAGAGCTAGCGCCGCGCCCGCAAACACGGTCCACTTGCTAACCCCCTTGTCGGCGGCGAACAGCATTGTTGCCAACTGGGTTTTGTCACCGAGCTCGGCGAGAAACACCGTGATGAAAACGGTGAGCATTATCTTCAGGTCCATGGGGTTGCTCCTTACGAGCGCGTGGATGAGGCCGCTACTTTAACAGCACAGCGCAGCGCAGCCAGCCCTACTGGGTTTGCATTGGCTCGCACCAGCTCATTCCGACTTGCCTTCCTCGTAGCTCGGCAAGCCATGCGCCAGCGTCACCCACGGCAGTTTCGATATCGTGTGTACGTGGCACTTCGGCGGCACGAGCTCAGGGTCAGCTAGCGTGGAGGTCGTGATGTCGACCGCATCGGGCGCGTGCTGCGACTCGAAGCTCAGCTGCGAACCACACTGCGCGCAAAAGCTGCGTACGGCGTGCGTCGACGACTGGAATGTCGCCGGACTACCGGAAGTGAAGCGGAAGGAGGCGCGCGGCACGCTGAACCAGGCGACGGGCGAGGCGCCGCTTGCGAGGCGGCAGATCGAACAGTGACAGTAGGCTTCGGCATAAGGAGTGCCGCTCGTTTCGTATTGCACTGCGCCGCAGAGACATGCGCCTTTCAAGACCATGATGCCGCTCCCTATGCTGTGAGTGCCGGTAACCTGGCTGATTCAGTACCGGACATTTATCCATGCGTCTTGAACCATACTTCACGCAGGCAGCCCAGGCAACTTTGCAAGACT
>JBEGWB010000157.1:0-7999 GCA_041178065.1 Pseudomonadota bacterium
CCCTGTTACAGGACGCCGAGCTGTTTCCCTGAATCAAAAAAAGCCTACGCCGTGGCGCCTTCCCTGCTGCACCAGTCCTAGAGCACATATCCTCGTTCATTGTGCGAACTGAGGTCGAGACCGACTGCCTCGTGTTCGTCGCTGACGCGCATGCCTATCGTGAAGTCAACGAGTTTATAGAGCGCAGCACTGAGCACGCCCGTGAAGACAACCGTGAAGATCACGCTCTTGATCTGGATGCCCAGCTGCGCACCGATACCGTTTGCCATTCCGGCTCCGCCGAACGCATCAGAGGCGAATACCCCGGTGAGTATGGCGCCAACAATGCCGCCAACCGCGTGAACGCCGAATACGTCGAGTGAATCGTCATAACCCACTTTGCGCTTCAGCGCAGTCGCAGCGAAGAAGCAGGCCACGCCAGCGATGATGCCGAGGTAGAGCGCCCCTTCGGGACCTGCAGTGCCGGACGCCGGTGTAATAGCGACGAGGCCAGCCACCGCGCCTGATGCAATACCGAGCATGCTGGGTTTGCCGTGGGCAATCCACTCGGCAAACATCCACGCGAGTGCTGCGGCAGCTGTCGCCACCTGAGTGAGGAGCATGGCCATTCCCGCGGTCCCGCCTGCAGAAACAGCGGAACCCGCATTGAATCCAAACCAGCCGACCCACAGCAGCGAGGCACCGACAATCGTATAGGTCAGGTTGTGCGGAGGCATCGCCGAGTTGTGGCGAGCCTCCACAGCAATCGCCTGATTATCCTTGCACCAGCCTATCCGGCAAAAAAAGTGCCCGCATCTTGCGATGCGGGCACTGTGTGTGCGTTGGATCTGGTACCGGTGTCCGGTTTAGCTGTGATAAGCCGACTCACCGTGTTCGGAGAGGTCGAGGCCAGTGGATTCGACTTCGGGCGATACACGCAGGCCGATCGTGTACTTCAGCACCGCCAGGATGATGCCGCTCACGACAGCGCTCCAGACGATTGCGATCAGCACGGCTTTGATCTGGATCATGATCTGCGCTGAGTCGTAGCCAAAGGTTGGACCAACCCAGCCGTCGGTTACGTAGCCAGCACCACCAAGCGCTGGATCCACGAAGACGCCCGTCAGGATTGCGCCGACGATACCACCGACTGCGTGGATGCCGAATGCGTCCAGGGCATCGTCATAACCAAGCATGTTTTTCAGGTAAGCAACTGCGAAGAAGCAAACGAGACTGGCGACGAGACCAATCACCAACGCGCCCTGGATGCCGACGAAGCCGCAAGCCGGCGTGATGGCGACGAGGCCGGCGATGGCGCCGGACAGGATGCCGAGCAAGCTGGGTCTGCCTCTCAGCAGCCATTCGGCGGCGAGCCAGGTAACAGCTGCGACTGCGGTCGCAAATACGGTGTTGCCGAAGGCGAGCACGGCATAACCGTTTGCTTCGAGGTTGGAGCCGGCGTTGAAGCCGAACCAGCCGAACCACAGCAGGGAGGCGCCGATCATTGTCATCGTCAGGCTGTGTGGAGGCATCGGAACTTTACCGTAGCCGGTACGTTTGCCGAGGAAGATGGCGCAAACCAGGCCCGCGACACCTGCGTTGATGTGAACCACGGTGCCACCAGCGAAGTCGAGCGCACCCAGCTGCCACAGGTAGCCTGCGGTTGCGTTCAGCTCAGCCACTACTTCCGGACCAGTGTAGGCATCCGGGCCAGGCCACCACCAGACCATGTGCGCCATCGGGATATAGGAGAAGGTGAACCACAGCACCGAGAAGATCAGTACGGCCGAGAACTTCATTCGCTCTGCATAACCGCCGGCGATCAGGCCGACAGTAATGGTGGCGAACGTCAGCTGGAAGAAGGCAAACATCAGCTCCGGAATCACCACGCCCTTACTAAAGGTTGCGGTGGGAACGAAAAAGCCGTTGGCGTCATACACGACGCCGTTCAGCAGCGTCTTGCTGAGACCGCCGAAGAAGGCACCGCCATTGCTGAAGGCCATGCTGTAGCCGTATACGACCCACAACACCCCGATCACACAGAAGATCGAGAAGACCTGCATCATCGTGGACAACATGTTCTTGGAACGTGCCATACCCCCGTAGAACAGTGCGAGGCCGGGAATGGACATCAACAGGACGAACGCAGTTGCAACGAGCAGCCAGGCGATGTCGCCGTTGTTATAGACCGGCGCGTCCTGCGCCATAGCGAGCTGCGGAATTGCCGTAGCTGCAGCGGCGAGTCCCCAGGTAGAGTGTTTGATGCGGGTAAAAAGGGTTTTCATTTGTGGATCTCCTGGGCCTGATTAAATAGCGTCGTCGCCGGTTTCACCCGTACGTATGCGGATGGCCTGTTCGATTTCGTAAACGAAAATCTTCCCGTCGCCGATCTTGCCGGTGTTGGCCGCCTTCGTGATGGTTTCAATCGTCTGCTCCAGCGCGCTGTCCTTCACGACGACTTCCACTTTCAGCTTCGGCAGGAAGTCGACGACGTACTCAGCTCCGCGATACAACTCGGTGTGCCCTTTCTGTCGGCCGAAACCTTTGACTTCCGTGACGGTTATCCCCTGGACTCCAATCTCCGATAGAGCTTCTCTGACGTCATCAAGCTTGAAGGGCTTGATAATCGCGTTGATCATTTTCATTTGTTGTGTCTCCTGGTACGTCGTAATGAGGGCGGTGTGGGCACTACACACGACCTTAGGCAAAGCAAGCGGCATGCCAAGGCACAAAGCGCCCAAACTCAGCGAATTACTACCAATTCAGCGCGTTGCCTGTCGTGCACAGCCTCTGCGATGCACACCATTGGTGCAAAAAATTTTTAACGTGCGCCATTTTGGTGTTTGGCCGGATTTGGCGTGGCCTCGCTAACGGATTGATACAGGGAGAGATTTCAGTTGTTTTGGTTTTGTTTATTACTTTATGCTCGCTTTCTGTGCGAAAAGCCGGCCTTTGCGGCGCGTTTGTGCCCTCAAACTGCCCAAAAGCCATGTGTCGACGTGCAATAGAACAAAAATTCCCGAATAAAACCGGGCAGAACAGCAAATGAAACAGACGGGGATCGCAGCATGGCGGGTATTGGTAGTACGAGACATTTCAGGCAGTCGGCGGGTTGGGCGGTAGGACTCGCGGCGCTGTTACCGGCTTTGGTGATAGCGCAGGAGATAGATGGCGCGGCAACCTCCTGGATCATGACGTCCACGGCGCTCGTGCTATTCATGACGATTCCCGGGTTGAGCCTCTTCTACGGTGGACTGGTCCGCACACGCAACGTGCTATCGGTGTTGATGCAATGCTTCGCGATCACCTGCGTGGCTTCATTGGTGTGGCTTCTCGTTGGCTACAGCCTGGCCTTCTCCGAAGGCAATGGCTTCATCGGCGGCTTCAGCAAGATCATGTTTGCAGGTGTGGAGCAGGACTCCGTTGCCGGCGCGATTCCCGAGTCAGTCTTCGCACTATTCCAGATGACGTTTGCCATCATTACTCCCGCATTGATCTTCGGCGGTTTCGCTGAACGCGTGCGTTTCGGCGCCGTGATGCTATTCAGTGTCATCTGGTTACTTCTTGTGTACGTGCCCGTGACGCACTGGGTATGGGCGAGTGGGGGCTGGCTGTTCGAACGCGGGCTGCTGGATTTTGCCGGCGGCACAGTGGTGCACATCACCGCTGGCGTTGCATCACTGGTATGCGCGATCGTGTTGGGCCCGCGCACGGGCTTCGGCAAAACAGCGATGCCGCCGCATAACATGACGATGACGGTGACTGGCGCCGGCATGCTCTGGGTCGGCTGGTTTGGTTTCAACGGTGGCAGCGCGCTCGCCGCCGACGGCAACGCCGGCATGGCGATGCTCGTGACGCACATATCAGCTGCCGCGGGTGCTGTTGCGTGGATGCTGATGGAAAAAATCAAGTTCGGTAAGCCCTCGGTGCTCGGTATCGTCACCGGGATGGTCGCAGGCCTCGGCACGATCACGCCGGCGTCCGGATACGTGGGTCCGGGCGGAGCCCTGGTGATCGGCCTCTGCGCTGGCATCGTATGCTTCTTCGCAACGCAGGCAGTGAAGCTGAAATTCAAAATCGACGATTCGCTTGACGTGTTTCCTGTGCACGGAGTGGGCGGTATTGTCGGCACTTTCTTCGCAGGCATCTTTGCTTCCTCTGCTCTCGGCGTGTTCAGCGGCCAGGGCTATGCGGAGGGCATGACAATGGGGAGCCAGCTCGGTGTGCAGCTGACCGGCATCGTGGCAACGGCCGTGTATACCGGTGTGCTGACACTTATCACCCTGAAAGTTGTCGATGCGTTGGTCGGCTTCCGCGTGACAGCCGAAGAAGAGAACACTGGTCTCGATATCGTGCTGCACAACGAAACCGGATACGATCTATAGCAGCCGCAAACGCAAAGCGCTGGATTCGCATCGGCGAGTCCAGCGCCGTTTCAATTGTGTCGCGCGACGCTTTCGCACGGTGGGGCATGTGGCATACCCTACAACCTTTATATCCTCCTCCCTACACTCATGCAGTTTTCCACCTCCGATCTTATTGCCGCGCTTGCCGATGGGCGTTTTCATACGGGTGATGAGCTTGGTAAGTGCTTTGGTGTAACACGCGCGGCAATCTGGAAAGCGGTGCACAAGTTGCCGGACTTCGGTCTGGAAATGCATTCAGTGCGCGGCAAGGGTTATCGCCTGAGCGAGCCGCTGACTTTGCTGGATGCGGAGGCGATCAGGAGCAATTTATCCGTCAGTAACGACAGCCGCATTCACTTGATCGAAATCGTGCCGGTCATCGACTCGACGAATTTGCATGCCTTGCGTCAGGCGCGTTCAATGGCGCTTGGGTCGGGGCAAATGTACGTGTGCATGGCCGAGATGCAGACCGCCGGCAAGGGGCGAAGAGGACGGCACTGGGTCAGCCCGTTTGGACATAATTTATACATGACGGTGCTGCGCGAGTTTACGTCCGGTGCGGCCAGCCTCGAAGGCCTTAGCCTTGTGATTGGTATCGCGCTCGTCAACGCGCTGCAAGAGTGGGGCTTTGGCGGACTGGGATTGAAATGGCCTAACGACGTGCTGTGGAACGAGCGCAAGCTCGCGGGTATCCTCATCGAAATCAGCGGCGACATCGCCGGGACTTGTCAGGTTGTCATCGGATTGGGGCTCAACCTGCGTTTGCAGCCTGAAGCGATGCAGGACGTCGAGCAGCCCTGGGCTGCGCTGGCGCAACTTGGTTTTGTTCAACAGGATCGCAATCGCCTGTTCGGCCGTATTCTGGATCGGGTGCTAACGGCGCTGGAGCGTTTCCAGGCGCATGGCTTCGGTGCTTTTGCGGACGACTGGAACCGGCTGGATATCAGTGCTGGCCGCCAGGTGGAGTTAACTGGCGCATCAGGGACAGTTCCTGGGCTAGGGCTCGGCGTTGATGCCGGTGGCGCCTTGTTGCTGGGCACATCGGCAGGAGTGCGTCGCTTTCAAGTGGGGGAAGTGAGTTTGCGAGCGGCTAATAAACAAGTGCGGCAAGAGGTGTTGGGCAGTGATGATTCTTGAGCTGGACGCGGGCAACACGCGCATCAAGTGGCGCCTGCGTGAGCAAACAGATGACAAGGGCTGGCACACAATCGCGGAAGACAGCGTCTTTGCTGAGCAGAAAGTGCCATCGGTATTCATTGAGCTCGGCAAGCAGCTGGAAAAGCTCCCAATGGCGCGCATCGATCGGATGCTCGTAGCCACAGTGCGTGGCGAAGGTTTCAAAACTGTGTTTTCGTCGGTGATGACCGAGAAATGGCATTTGCAGCCTGAATACGCATCCCTCAGCTCCGAATGTGCGGGCGTGCGTAATGGCTACGAGGATATCTCGCGTTTGGGCGTCGATCGCTGGTTGGCGCTGGTAGCGGCCTATGCACAGGCGCGCGCAGCGTGTTGCATCGTCGACTGTGGCACCACCATTACGGTGGATCTTGTCGCCGCGGATGGGCGTCATCTCGGCGGGTATATCGTGCCCGGGCTGCACCTGATGCGGGATGCGCTGGCAGCTCGCTCAAAAGCCCTGAGCACCGCGCAGGTCGCGTGGGAGACTGCGACGCCGGGGACCTCGACGCTAACTGCGGTGCATAACGGCATCCTGGCGATGGCACTTGGTTTCCTGCGCGATATCCATCAGCAGGACACTCTGGCGGGGCGCAACGTAGAGTGGTTTCTCACCGGAGGGGACGCTCCGTCCCTGGCAACACATCTCGAGTGGAGCTGCCGGCTCATCCCCGATCTGGTCATGGATGGGCTGGGCCTGGCGATGCTTGCTCCGGGTTGAGTTCATGCGGTCATTCCTTGTTCTTCTTTTATTAGCGAACCTGGGTTATCTGGCCTGGCGACAAGGTTGGGTTCTGGAGCGGCCTCGAAGTGCGCCGGCGCAAACGCTCCAGGCCTTTCATCCGGCGCTGCAAAACTTAACCTTGCTAAGCGAGTTACCGCCCGATCGCAGGGATGTCATGGCTTCGCTCATGGCGGCGCAAAGTACCCGGACGGGTGCTCAGCAGCAGCTCACTGCTATGCAGGGACAGGCAGCAGCCCTTGAGGGTCAAATTGCAGACGTTGAGGTCGATATCGAAGACGATGGCGACGAATCAGACCAGGTTGTGCCGGGCTTGGCCGGTATGTTAGAGCCGAAAGCCGCTACCGCTACCGACGAAAGCGTGCCTGATACGGTTCCATGGTGTGCGATCGCCGGTGTTTTTGGGGATCAGTCGGCTGCCGCCGATTTCGTGTCCGGGCTGGTGGGGTTGGGGGTAGAGGGTCTTGTTCAGATGAGGACGGAGCAGGTTTCGTCCACGTGGTGGGTGCATATGCCGGCATTCGCGTCGGAGGCTGCAGCCATGGCCCTCCTTGCCGAGCTTCAGGAAAAGAACATCGACAGTTATTACATGAGAAGTGGGGAAATGGCTGGCGGTATCTCCCTCGGTGTGTTCTCGAGGCAAGAGAGCGCGGCAATTGCACAGAGGCAGCTTGCAGAGCGCGGCTATGACACGAGTGTGCGGGAGGTTGCGCGGATGGGTGAGCGCCACTACGTAGCGCTTCGGATGCCAGATGGTACTCTGCGCCAAGCCCCGGAATGGACGGCGTTTTTGGGGCGTGTCGGGCGTATCGAAGTCTTAGATAATGCCTGCGAAAAGATTGCGTCTGAAAATGAGTTCCCATAGAATGCCGCCCCTGTGTAAAAGTGCCAGGGGTTGTAGTGCCGTCTGATGCTTTGCTGGAGGGGTTCCCGAGCGGCCAAAGGGATCAGACTGTAAATCTGACGCGAAAGCTTCGGTGGTTCGAATCCACCCCCCTCCACCAACCAGACAAGATTTTCTGGCTGAATTTGGCGGTCTATCATTGCAGGAATAATAAAAACGGTAGGCTGAAGGTATCTGAAGCCTGCTGATCTTGATTCCGGAATGGCCGGTTTTGAAGCTGGCGAAGTAGTTAAAAGATCTCCAGGCCCGGTAAGAAAGGCACAAAAATCCCAGGTAAAGAATTTCTCCGGCTTTCTTTTTTTGGTTTAGCTGGTTGCTGTAGTGCGGATTGGATCGCAGGTAGTTGCGGGAAAGTTCGCGGGTTTCGCGGGTATAGTTCAATGGTAGAACTCCAGCCTTCCAAGCTGATCATGCGGGTTCGATTCCCGCTACCCGCTCCAAGGAATCAGGGATGAGGCTGGAAAGTGCGCGGCTCGCATAGCTCAGGTGGTAGAGCGCATCATTGGTAATGATGAGGTCCCCGGTTCGACTCCGGGTGTGAGCACCATCCCTTTAGCCGAGGGCGTTTTTGCAGGGGCTAAGGGCTTTGCATAAATAATTGCACGAATTAACGGTCGCTGTGGTGATGTTGCTGCGGCTCCCAAAACTGAATCTGAATTGTTGAAATCGTTGGAGGCCCCCCATGGCAAAGGAAAAGTTTGAGCGTAAGAAGACTCACGTAAACGTCGGCACGATTGGTCACGTTGACCATGGTAAGACGACGCTGACAGCGGCGCTGACGAAGGTGTGCGC
>JBEGWB010000158.1:0-4112 GCA_041178065.1 Pseudomonadota bacterium
TGTCGTGTAAGGTGCCCACGGGGCTATTCGCTCCATTTCCCGGGTAGCGTCGACACAAGGACCCGGAAGATATCGCCCTGCTCGTTCGTGATCAGCAGGCTGTCTGCACTCTCCCAGGTGATGGCTTCGGCCTGGCGAAAGGTGTCGGTGTCGAGCGCAAAACGGCGCATCTGACCTTTTGAGAACCACAGGTCATCGACGGGATCATGAAAAAGGTACAGGTATTCGTAGGACAGAACAGCGAGCGTGCGTCCGTCCGGCGACAGGTCAGCGCCCGTCGCGGCCCTCAGTTCGGGATGGGTATCGACCTTCGTCAACAGGTTGATCTTGTCGGCCACGTTGGTATCGAGCCGATACAGGTTAGCGCCGGCCTTCCAGCCGAGTCCGAGCAGGCCACCACCGCGATGCTTCGTGATGACATAGGGTTTGCCATCCGCGACGAAGAGACTCTCACTGTCGTAGTGCTTTCTGTCAGGTGGAAACTCTGTTTGCTCCGGATATGCGATGGGCAGCCTCTTGACGACGGCCGAGCGCGTCGACGCGGTCGGATCGATTTCACTGACGAGGTAGATCGTGAGATCGCGCCGGTCGTTGGCGTTGTTGCCGGTATCGGCGATATAGAGATAATTTTTGTCGACCGCAATGTCTTCCCAGTCGACATTGCTTGCGTAGAGCACCTCGAAGCCCTGCCACTGCTGCTTGCCCTTTTCCATGGCATCACCGTAGTAAGTGAACTTCGAATAGGTCGGCAGCACGCTCGCGCCTTCAGCGGTGATCGCGAAGATGCGCGCGCTGTCGCCGCTGTCGTTGTGCACCCAGTAGAGATTGTCGCGGCGCGCACTCTTGACGATGCCGCTCATTTCCGTGATTTGCGCCGAGCCGATGTGTGCAATCGGTTCGGGCGCGAGCTTCGGGTACTGTTGTTCCTGTGCGCTGGCAAGGCAAGGAAAGGCGGCGACGACATACAGCGCGGGTATGCACAGGAACTGCTTCATGCATGGGCTCCGGATTTGCAGAACTGCGGACTGACAGAACAGCCCGGAGCCTACTGACCGTGCTGGAGAGGGTCAATAGCCTTGTGACTTGCGGTACAGGTAAACGCTGAGCGCCTTGATTCTTACCGCGTCGAGCTTGCCTGCCCAGGGCGGGCAGGTCCCGAGGCGTCCGCGCGCGATCGTCTCCCGGATTTTTTCCGGGGTCCCACCGTAGAGCCACACGCTATCGGTCAGGTCCGGTCCACCATAGGGTTTGTAGCCGTAACTGTCCGGCCCATGGCATTCCGCACACAGCACGGCACGGGGCGCCGCGCGTTCCACGGCCGCTGCATCGAAATCCTGCGCTGACAGCATGAGCACGTATTGCACGAGGTCATCGATTTCCTGGTCAGTGAAATCCAGCTGTCCATAGGCCGGCATTTCTGAATAACGCGTATCGGGACAGGCCCCGTAACGCTTCACGGCGTCCGCGCAATCACGATCGCGGATGCCGTAGAGGATCGTCTGCATGATTTCGAATACCGGTTCGCTGGCTGTCGGCTCCGAGCCGGTAACGCCCCACAGCCAGTCGTAATCAGCCAGGTTCGGAATGCCTTCGCTGCCGGCGTAGTCCGCGCCGTGACACATCGTGCAATGCTCGCTATAGGCGCTTTCAGCGAGGTTTGTCATGTGCTGGAGCAAGGCCGGATCGGCCTCGATCGTGGTCGGCGACGCGAGCAGCAGGCGTTCATCTATATCCGCCTCCGCCGCAAACGCGGCGACTGGAATCACGAGCAGCATGAAGCCCAGCATGGAACCGCGAATGGAAGGGCCGATGACTTGGTACATGGTCTGTGTCCAGGGAGGCATGTGTGTCGCATGCTACGGCGCACAACAGAAGGACCTTTGACGCAGGTCAATCGCCGCCCATGCCGGCGGTGGAACAACCGTGGACACAAAGCGCGATCAGGCCTTCAGCGCGCGCAGGATGCAGTCGATGTGCTTTTCGGAGTAATCGGCCATGTCGATCGGCGCGAAGGCGCCAAACTGCAGCTTGGTCAGCGCGCCGAGTAATATCGGCGCGATCAGGATCTGGGTATACACTTCCTCGGCATCGACACGGAACTCTCCGCGCTCGACACCGCGGCGGATGATGCGGCGCATCAGCTCCTGCGACGGTTTGATGACTTCGTCGTGGAAGAAGCGTGACAGTGCCGGAAAGCGCACGCCTTCGCCGAGCACCATCGCCATCAGCGGCGGGATCTTTTCGTTCTGCGTGAACAGGTACATGTTGTGGAAGTGCTGCGCCAGCAGCTCCGAGGTATTGCCCGCGAAGTTGCTGATGAAGTTTTCGATCATCTCCTCGGACCCGAGCAGGTTGCGGCGCACCACTTCCTCGAACAGGCTCTCCTTGCTGTCGAAGTACAGGTAGATGGTGCCCTTGCCGATACCGGCGCGTTCAGCGACATCGTCGAGCTTCGTTGCCGTGAAGCCCTGCGCGGTGAATTCTTCCAGCGCGGCATCGATGATCGCAATGCGTCGCGCCTCCTTCTGGAGTTCGCGCTTGCCGGGGCTGGCTGGGCTAGAGGTTTTTGGCATGAGCTTATCGGGGAATGGGCTGCAGGGATAATAGGCGTTGACTGACTGACGGGTCAATCTTGCGAATTATGCAGTTTTCCCCCGAATTTTACCGGGACAATTCACACTCACGTACTGCCGGGCTTGAGTGTCCGTGCAAGGAAATCCAGCACCCGCGTCCACGCATCGTCGCTCGCGGCCTGGTGGTAGCGCTCGGGCATCGGAAAGTTCTGGAAAGCGTGGCCCGCTCCATCATAGCGATGGAACTTGTGCGGAATGCCCGCCGCACTCAATGCTGCGCTGTATTCGTCGACATCCTGCGGCGAGGGGTTAGTGTCGTTGTTGCCATAGAAGCCGATGACGGGACATGTGATGTGCGGCGTCAGTTCCAGCGGCGCAACGTTACCGGCACCAAGCGCTTTCCTGATGTTGCCGCCGTAGAAGGTGGCAAGCGCAGCAAATCGCGCGTGACAGGCCGCAAGCCAGGCGACACGTCCGCCCCAGCAATGCCCCACTACGCCGATGCGCTCGGCATCGATGCCCTGCTGCGCTTTCAATACGGCAAGTCCCGCTTTCATGTCGGCTACGATCCAGTCGTCGCGACTCTCTTCGCGCTTCTTCTCCAGCGGGTCACTCTTCAGCCACCAGTGGAAGATGAAGGGCACGGCGACGATGTACCCGTTGTCAGCGAAGCGCTGCGCTGTCGTCAGCGTGAAGGGATCGTTCTCGAGGCCAGCGTGTCCCATGGGAATGTGCTGCGCAAGCAAAATGCCCGGATGCGGTCCGGCGCCTTGCGGGCGAAACACGAAAACCTCCATGTCGCTGTCGATAACTTTGGTACTGATGATCTGATGCATGGTGACGTGAGCTTCCTCGTGATTCCCGCGATGTATCGCGCCGAAGCCCTTGCCCCGGCGAAAAGCGCGAATCCCATTGGTCGGGTTAAACGATATCCTTGCGGCTGACCTGGTTTACCAGGGGCGCGCCCTTGACCATCCGGTCGAGGTTATCGAAAAAATTCTTCTCGCTACGCCCGCGCATGCCGCTGCCGCCGTTCGAGGTATGCGGCGTCAAGGTCACGCGCGGATGCGTCCATACCCAGCTGTCGCGCGCTGGTGGCTCTGCGTTGAACACATCGAGAATCGCCTGTTCCGGCCGCCCTGCGTCGAGCGCGGCCTTCAAGGCGTCCTCGTCGACAAGGTCGCCGCGCGCGATGTTGACGAGCACCGAGCCCTCTTTCATCGCACTTAGGAAATGCGCACCGGCAATGTCGCGCGTCGCCGTATTCGAGGCACAGGCGAGCACGACCACGTCGGCCTGCGGCAGCACCTCGGGCAGCTGCGCTTGCGTGACGACGCGGTCAGCGAGGCCTTCATCGCTCGTACCGCGGCGCACCGCCGTGATATGCGCGCCGAAGGCTTTCGCGCGCTTTGCGGTCTCGCGACCGATCTCGCCAAAGCCGACGAGCACCCAGCGCGAGCCATGGATTTCACGAAAACCGCGGTGTTTCCAGCCCTTTGCAGCCTGCTGGGTCTGGTTGTCGACGACGTGCTGGTAATG
>JBEGWB010000159.1:0-32173 GCA_041178065.1 Pseudomonadota bacterium
GCACTGTCAGGCTGTCATACAGCGCCTGGTTGACGTTCGATTTACCTACGATGCCTACTATGCCGCACATGCTACTGCCTCGAGAGAACTGCTAAAAAGATGGCCGGTGCACCAGTACTGCTACCGGTGCGACAAGTCCTGCGCCCAACGCTGGATCGTTGAGGGAAGGGAGCGGAGACTCCAGATTAAGCAGATCCGCTAAAAACACCGCGAGCGCCATTACGTAGGGCACCAGAATCGACTCACCGTAGATATCGCGCGTCTGCGTCAGCCCTGCTGTCAACATGACGATCACCGTAACGATCACGATGCCACGGATTATGCCGAACAGCGCCCCGAGCAAATGATCGGTGCCACCCAGCCCCGCCCTGCTCATCAGGTTCGAAAACAGATTGCTGATGAGGCCGCCGGCGAACACCGTGAATACAAAAATCAGCACGAAGGCAGCGATCGGCCGCACACCCGAGTTCTGGATAAAGTCGAGACGCGTCGCGACGTTGTCCTTGAACACGCTTGCCAGTAAGGCCGCGCCAATCCAGAAGGCCAGCGACAGCGCTTCCTTGACGAGCCCGCGGAACGCACCGAACAGGCACGACAGCAAGATGATCCCGAGAATTATTATGTCAACTGTGGCCACGAGAAAAGGACCCCTGGCTGTGACTACTGCGCAATATCGTAACGTTGCACGATCGCATCATTGATCTGGAACCGCGACTTCAATTCAGTTTGTAGCGCGACTGCTTCATTACGCGTCAGGACCGGCCCGACGAAAACACCGTTCAGCGGTCCCTGGCCCGTCACGACGGGACGGATGTAAGCCTTATGCCCGGCATCGGCGAGACGCTTGACGAGTGCATCGGCATTGGCGCGATTGCCGAAACTGCCGAGGCGTACGGTCCAGGTCTCGGGCAGGCCGCTGGCGTCGAGTGCCGGTGCGCTGCTTGGCGCGCTCTGTTCCGGCTCTGCAACAGGTTCGGGTGCTGCCGGCGGCGCCGTGGCTGTCATTGCCGCAACCGGGACCGGCGCTGCTTCGGTGTTCAGGGCGCCTTCAGCGGGTGCGCTGGTTTCAGCGTCTTGTTCAAGGTCCTGCTCAAGCACTGCGGCAGCGACGTCGGCGGTGCCAGCGGCGGTCGCGGGCGCGGCATCGATGGCAGCGTCAGCCGGCACGACCAGCGGCTCGTCGGCAGGGGTGGCGGCGGGTGTTAGTGCGTCCGCGAGTATCAGAGGCCGTTCGGGCGCGGGAATCGCAATGGTTTCGAAAGCAGGAGCAGGTGGTGTAGCGCTCGATAGCGGCGGGCGTTCGACGCCTTCGCCGTCAAGCAGGAGCGGTATCAGGATCAAGGCCAGCGAGCCCAGCACGAGGGTGCCCACCAGTCGTTGTTTCATCGCAGGATTCAAATCAACTCCAAGACGGCTGCCACTGTGAAGAAGGACCCGGTTACGACGACTACGCCAGTGGCTCCGGCGGCCCTGGTTGCCGCATCGAGCGCGTCGGGCACCGACTCGTGGCAAGTAACGGCAGACACGCCAAATTCACGGGCGTGATTATATATGATTTTGGCCGGGGCGCCGCGTTCGCCGCCCAGAGTTGCGGCATGCACGTGCTGTACTTCCGGGGCCAGAATCTGTACGACGGTCGCACTGTCCTTGTCGTTCAGCATGCCGAGCACGAGCTGCACTGGCTGGCCCGCGAGACGCGTGCGAATGTTATGGGCCAGGTTTGCGGCGGCATGCGGGTTGTGAGCAACATCGGCAATGACGCGCACACCCTTGTAACGCAATTCCTGGAAGCGACCGGCCAGCTCCGAGGCGGCAAGCCCCGCGCGCAGCTGCGCCGGGCCAAGCTCGATACCGAGCAAGTGCAAGGCCTGGACGGCAGCGGCGGCGTTATCGAGTGGAAACGGAACCACAGGCAAGTCCGCGATACGCGCCGGCTGGCCCTGGGAATCGCGCCCCTGCCACTGCCAGCTGTCGCCATCGCGTTGCCATTCGTAGTCGCTGCCCAGACGCAGCAACTGCGCGCCCGTTGCCGCGGCATGGCGTGCCACGGATTCGGGCATGTCCTTCTCACCGTAAATCGCCGGGCGTCCACGACGGAAGATGCCGGCCTTTTCATGGCCGATCTTCTCGCGCGTGTCCCCGAGCCAGTCCATGTGATCGAGCGCCACGTTGGTCAGGATGCTGACGTCAGGCTCGGCGATGTTGACCGCATCGAGCCGGCCGCCGAGGCCGACTTCGAGAACCATCACATCCAGGCGCCGCTGCGCGAAGCAGTACAGTGCGGCAAGGGTGCCGAATTCGAAATAGGTTAGTGAGACATCGCCTCTTACCGCTTCCACCGCAGCGAAAGCGGCACACAGCTCGGCGTCACTCGCTTCGCGGCCGTCGACGCAGACGCGTTCGTTGTAGCGCAGCAGGTGCGGCGAAGTATAGGTGCCGACATGATAGCCAGCGGCGAGCAGGATGCGCGTCAGCATCGTGCATGTGGAGCCCTTGCCGTTGGTGCCACCCACGATGATCACCTTGCTGCTGCCCCTGTCTCCGGAATAGGCGAGACACATGCGCTCGTAGACCTTGCGCACACGGTCGAGGCCAAGCTCGATCGTGACGGGGTGCAGGCTTTCGAGCCGGCGCAGCCAGTCCTGAAGGCTCATGAGAGGCTCCGCCGAGGACCTGGCTCAGTTACCACGTGGCAGGGCTTCCATGGTCCTGGCGAGCGCACGGTCGTTGCGGCGCAGCACCTGCGAGACCGGCATGAACTTGTTGATCAGTCCGGCAATGCGCGTGCGCAAAAGATGCCGGTGCACAATCATGTCGATGGCGCCTTTTTCCAGCAGAAATTCACTGCGCTGGAAACCTTCAGGCAGTTTCTCGCGCACGGTCTGGCGAATGACATCCTGGCCGGCGAAGCCAATGAGCGCGCGCGGTTCGGCGATGTTGACGTCGCCGAGTATCGCAAGACTCGCCGACACGCCGCCGTATACCGGATCGACGAGCACGGAGATATATAGCAGGCCCTGCTGCTTCATGCGCTCGAGCGCAGCGGCGGTCTTCGCCATTTGCATCAGCGAAATCAGTGCCTCCTGCATGCGTGCGCCACCGCTCGTGGCGAAGCAGACGAAGGGCACGTTGCGTTCGAGGCAGCGGTTCACGGCCAGCGTGAACTTGTGGCCCACGACGGCGCCCATCGAACCGCCAATGAAACCGAATTCGAAAGCGGCGACGACCACGGGACGGCCATCGATCTTGCCTTCCTTGACGATCAGCGCGTCCTTCTCGCCGGTGGCCTTTTGCATCGCGATGAGACGATCCTTGTAGCGTTTCGAATCCTTGAACTTGAGTATGTCGACCGGCTCGACGTCGGCGCCGATTTCAACCTGGCCGTCCTTGTCGAGGAAAATTTCGAGACGCTGGCGCGCGCTGATGCGCATGTGATGGTCGCACTTCGGGCACACGTACTGGTTGTCCGCCAGGTTATCCTGGTACAGCACCGCTTCGCAGCGTGGACATTTCTTCCACAGCCCTTCCGGTACGCTGCGTGACTTCGTGGTTGCGTCCTTCTTCATGATGGACGGCAGAATCTTGTCTATCCAACGGCTCATGTGGCCTGAAGCTCCTTCGAATGGGTAATCAGCGTTTATCCATCGCGGCACGCATGCCGGCGATGATGTCGGTGCAGGCAATGAATTGCTCGGGCGTATGCTTCTCGCCTTCCTTCAGCTCGCTGACGATGCGAGTGATGAGCGCACTACCGACGACGACTGCATCGGCGACGGATGCGATGCGCGCGGCGCTATCGGCATCACGGATGCCGAATCCGACGCCGAGTGGTAATTGCGTGTGCTTGCGCAGGCGGTCGAGGTTCGACCTGACTGAATCGACGTCCAGATTCGCCGCGCCCGTCACGCCTTTCAGCGAAACGTAGTACACATAACCGCTGCTCTGCTTGCAGATCGATTCCATGCGCGCCTCGGTGGTCGTCGGCGCGACCAGGTAGATCGTGTCGAGCCCTGCCTGGCGCAGGATCGCGTGCAGCTCATGCGATTCTTCAGGCGGCATGTCGACGAGGATTACGCCGTCGACGCCGGCTGCCAGCGTCGCATCGGCAAATTTCTGGTAGCCCATGAACTCGACCGGGTTCAGGTAGCCCATCAGCACGATAGGGGTTTCGCTGTTCGTCTTGCGAAACTGCGCCACGACTTCGAGCGTCTTGCGTAGCGTCGTGCCCCTTGCCAGCGAACGCTCGATGGCGCGCTGGATGACGGGGCCGTCGGACGAAGGATCACTGAAAGGAAAACCCAGCTCGATGATGTCAGCGCCGTTTTTGACGAGCGCATGCATGAGGCCGAGCGTACTCTCGAGATCGGGATCGCCTGCGGTGATGTAGGGGATCAGGACCTTGCGGCCCTGCGCCTTCAAGCGCGTGAAACACTGTTCTATACGGCTCATTCTTGTTGTTGTCCTGCTCTTTAAACCTGGATGTTGTCGATGCCGGCGATGGTTTGCAGATCCTTGTCGCCGCGGCCCGAGAGGTTGATGACCATGATGTGATCCTTCGGCAGCGTGGGCGCCAGCTTGATCGCATGCGCGATTGCATGGGCCGGCTCGAGCGCCGGAATGATGCCTTCGGAACGCGTCACCATGCGGAACGCGGCAAGTGCTTCCTTGTCCGTCGCCGCCGTGTATTCGGCGCGGTGGATATCCTTCAGCCATGAATGCTCGGGACCGACGCCGGGATAGTCGAGACCCGCGGACACCGAATGCGTTTCGATGATCTGCCCGTCCTCGTCATTCATCAGGTACGTGCGGTTGCCGTGCAATATCCCGGGGCGTCCTGCCGTCAATGGCGCGGCATGCCGGCCGGTTTCGACGCCATCGCCGCCGGCTTCGACGCCGATCATGCGCACGCTGGTGTCACCGATGAAGGGATAGAACAGGCCGATCGCATTGGAGCCGCCGCCGACACAGGCGATCAGCGAATCCGGCAAGCGACCGTTCTGCTTCATGCTCTGTTCCTTCACTTCCCTGCCGATGATGCTCTGGAAATCGCGCACTAGCATCGGATACGGATGCGGCCCGGCAACCGTGCCGATGATGTAGTAGGTATTGTCGACGTTGGTCGCCCAGTCACGCAGCGCTTCGTTCAGTGCATCTTTCAGCGTGCGCGTACCAGAGCTGACACCAATGACGTTTGCGCCGAGGATCTTCATGCGGTAGACGTTCGCGGTCTGGCGCTTGATGTCGTCGACGCCCATGTAAACGTGGCATTCAAGGCCGAGCCGGGCGGCGACAGTGGCGGTGGCGACGCCATGCTGGCCGGCGCCGGTTTCAGCGATGATGCGTGTCTTGCCCATGGCCTTCGCGAGCAGCGCCTGGCCGATGGTGTTGTTCACCTTGTGCGCGCCAGTGTGGTTGAGGTCTTCGCGCTTCAGGAAGATCTGCGCTCCGCCCAGCTCACGCGTCATGCGTTGCGCGAAATACAGCGGCGATGGACGACCGACGTAGTGCGCCATGTCGTAATCAAATTCGGCCCAGAATGCGGGATCATTCTTCAACTCGGCATACTTGCGATTGAGCTCATCCAGCGCCGGCATCAATGTCTCGCCGACGAAGATGCCGCCGTAGGGGCCGAAGTGCCCGCGCGCGTCGGGGCTATGGTAGTTTTTGAAATCCACGTTCTGTGTGTCAGACACGTTGTACCTCCTCGTCATCTGCAAATTTATGTTTGTGCTCAGCGCGCAGTACTAGCAAAGCTTCGCAAGCGACATTCTCAACGGATTTTCTCAACGGACATTGTTCATGAAGCGCTGGATCAACCCGGCCGATTTCTGGCCCGGCGCAGTTTCAACACCGGAACTCACGTCCACCGCCCACGGCTGCACCTGTCGGATCGCTTCCGCGACGTTCTCGGCATGCAGGCCACCGGCAAGGATGATGCCCCTGCTCTCCGGCAACGACGCGAGCAGCGACCAGTCGAACACCGCGCCAGTGCCACCGAACTGCTGCTCGTGCCAGGCGTCGACCAGAAGTCCCTGCGCGGACTCGTAGGTCTTTAGCGCTGCACGCAGATCGACCCCTTCCCTCATACGCAGCGCTTTCAGATACGGACGCCCGAACTGCGCGCAATATTCCGCGCTCTCGTCGCCGTGAAACTGCAGCAGGTCGAGTGCAACGCTGCTGAGCACCGCTTGCACATGCGCAGCATCGGCATTGACGAACAGACCGACGCGCGTCACGAAAGGCGGCAGCGCCGCACTGATCGCCTGCGCTTGCTCCGCGCTGACCGCGCGCGAACTTTTGTCATAGAACACGAAACCGACGGCGTCCGCGCCAGCCGCCGCCGCAGCAAGGCCGTCTTCAAGGCGAGTGATGCCGCAAATTTTGACTCGGGTTCGGTGGGTCGAAAGCACAGGAAACAGCCGCCGTCTGGAAACGCGTAATTCTAGCAAAAGCACGCGGCCAAACCTATGAAAAATCAGCTCATTCTGGCAGGAAAAAGGGGAACTTTTGCATTGTCGACGTGCTTTCCGGCAGCCCGAATCGGGCGGGATAGCGCACCTTCAACAGGCTCAGGCCGGCGGCGGGTGCGGTTTTGGCGGCCTGCCTGCGGTCGCGCGACTCGAGCACCTCGCGCGCCCACGTCGGAGCAGCCCTGCCCTCGCCAACGAGCAGCAACACGCCCACGATGTTGCGCACCATGTGCAGCAGGAAAGCGTTTGCTTCGATGTCCATGACGACGAGGTTACCGTGGCGACGCACGCTTATTTCCGTCACCGAACGCATCGGCGATTTCGACTGGCAGGAGCTCGCGCGGTAGGCAGTAAAGTCCAGCTCACCGACGAGGTGCTGTCCCGCTTCATGCATGGCATCCGCGTCGAGCGCGCGCTGATGGGCGGTGACGAAATTTGCCAGCATCGCCGGACGCACCGCGTCGTTGCAGATCGTGTAGCGATAGCGCCGGCTGTAGGCGGAAAAGCGCGCATGGAACTCGCTGGATACTTCCTGTGCCCAGCGCACGACCACTTTGCGCTTGAGCGCGGTGTTCGCGCCGAGCACCCAGGCTTTCAACTGGCGGATGCTTGTCGTGTCGAAATGCACGATCTGGCCCGCGCCATGCACACCGGTATCGGTACGGCCCGCGCAATGCACGCGCACTGCGTGCGCAGCCACCTGGGCCAGGGCCTGCTCGAGGGTTTCCTGCACGGTTGGCAAGGTCGGATCGAGCTGTGCCTGCCACCCGTGGAAGGCGCTGCCGTCATACTCGACACCGAGCGCGATACGGGTGGAGCCCGCTACGGGGGCGGCGCTGGGATCGGGAAGGTCCGTCACGATACGGAGCCTGTGCTTAACCGGACTGCCAGGTCTGTTTCAGGCGCTGTGCAGTTTCGATCTGGGCAGGGTTGCCTTCGGCAATGACTTCGTCGAGGATTTCGATCGCTTCCGTTACATCGCCCATCGCTTCGTACGCCGTTGCGAGGTCGAGCTTCGTATCGCACTCGTTGCCGGTGCGCGGTTTGCAGGCGCCGTCTTCATCGCCGTCGTCGGTGACCATCGTGTCGTCAAAGCTGAGGTCTCCGAGGTCGAGCATGTCGTCGTCGGCCCTGTCTTTCGCTGCGGACATCGTACCGGGGAAGGCGACGACCTCCAGAGCATCCGCCCTGGACGCGGTAGCAGTCGCGACGGGCTCAACGGCAGGGGGGCTTTCAACGGCACGCGTGCTGAGCTTGAACTCGAAAGTTTCGATTTTGTCCGCATCCGCGACCGCAGGCGCGGCGGTTTCGACCTCGGCCACGTCCGGAATGTCCTTCAGCGTGAATTCAAAGATTTCCGCATCCGCGTCGATGGACTCTTCCGGCACGTTGATCGGTTCATCGAAGAGAGTCGTATTGAAATCGGTGACCGCAGGTTCCGCCGGTTCTTCATCGAGCATCGCGAAGGCGTCAGTGGCCGCAGCCATGGCAAAGTCGGCGTCCTGCGCCTCGGCGCTACTTTCCTCTGCACGCGCAGTTTTGACGACGGCGGGCAGTTCGTCTTCATGCGGCTCGAACACTTCGACGGCTCCTCCGGTTTGTTCGGGGGCAACGCGATCGAGCGCATCGTCGAGGTTCATCATGTCTTCGGTGATGCCCATGTCGTCGAGCAGCGAATCGGTGCTGTTCTTCCGCGGCTGCAGCGCAGCGACGGCAACCGGCTCGATGCGCTCGTTGGTGACGAGGACGTCGGCTTCGTAGTCATCATCATCGGCATCGCGGTTGCGACGGAAGCGTGCGAGCAGTCCGGCGAGCAGGCCAGGCTTCTCTTCGACGGGAACCGTCGGGTCTTCATCGACGAGCGCAGGATTGAAGATATTCGCTTCGACCGCCGCCTGTGCCTGCTTACGACGTTGCACGAGAACACCGAGGAATAGCAGCACGAGGACAAGAACCCCGCCCAGCACCACGGCCGTATTCTTCAGCATGCCGGTGAGGCCGGATTCGGATTCGCTTGCCTGGATGTCGCTGATCGCGGTCGCTGCCGTATCGGCGGACGCCAGTGCCTGCGCGGTCGCTTCAGCCTGGGTCGCCAGTTCGGATTGCAGCTGGGCGATGCGCTCGTCTTCAATCGCGATGATGTTTTCAAGCAGGTCGATCTGTTCCTGCAATGCAGCGAGGCGATTGTTCAATTCAAGGTTTTCGATACGCGCGCGGTCGAGATTTTCCTCGCTGAGCATCACCTGCTCTTCGAGCGCCGCGATCGTCGCGGCGAGGTCACTGCTGCCACCACCGCCATCGACGTCATCGCCGCTCAGTACGCTCAACTGGTCGCGCGTGGCGGCTGGCGTGGCGCCAGCGCCGGTGGTGCCGCCCGCGAGCGGTTGGCCACCGAGGTCGCTGTTTTGCTGCGTAACCTGCGCGATCGCGCTGTCCTGATCGATGATCTGGATGTCTTGCGCCGACGGCATGCGCAGCACACGGCCGCTGACGAGGCGATTGATGTTGCCGCCAATGAATGCGTCAGGGTTCGCGCGCTGGATGGCTACCATCATCTGTTGCACGCTGACACTGCCATCAGGACGCTTGCTGGCGGCGATCTCCCATAGGGTCTCCCCTACCCCGACCGTGTATGCGGCAGCTTCACTATTGCTCGCCACCGGTGCCTCAGCCGCGGGCTGACCGGCCACGGCGGGTGCCACCTGGACCGGTGCCTGGGTACTGCTGCTCGGCAGGTCCACCAGCAAGGTGTATTCCTTCAGCGTGGCGGAGCCCTCAGGTTCACTGGCAGTGATGATGAGATTCAGGAAGGGTTCGGTGACGCTTTCGATGGAACTGAGGATTACCCGACCGGCCTCGGTACTATCGACTTCAATCGTGAACTGGATGTCGTCGAGGAATGGCGTACGCTCCATGTCGACCTGGTCGTAGGCCGCCTGGTCAGCCACGGCGATAACGATCTCGGACGCGTCGAGCCCGCCGAGGTCGGCAAGTTCGATGACGGCATTGAGGGGTTCATTGAGCGTTGAGGTCAGCGAGATTTCGCCGAGGGTCACTGCGAGTGCACTGGACGTTACAAACAGACTGCCTGCCAGTCCCGTCAGGACGATTGCGGCAGGCAGTGCTTTGATTCGGGCCGGCATAGGGCTTCCATCCAGACAGTTATCTACCAAGCGTGCACACAAGCGTGTAAGGGGGCGTCCAGGCACACTATACAGCCCTCAGTCCCTGAGTGCGCTTAGCTCAGGGACTGAATAGCTTCAGCTTTACTTTCAAAAACAGCCGCAAGTATCTATTAGATGTAGTCTTTTATCAACACTTCCGCAATCTGTACGGAGTTCAGCGCAGCGCCTTTGCGGAGGTTGTCGGACACGACCCAGAGGTTGATACCGTTGGGATGGGAGATGTCCTTGCGGATACGGCCCACCCAGGTCTCATCGTGGTCGGTACCTTCCGGAATCGGGGTTGGGTAGCCGCCGGCCTTGCGCTCGTCCATGACCTTGACGCCAGGCGCCTTCATCAACAGCGCGCGCACTTCGTCTGCGGTGATGTGGTCGCGCGTCTCGATGTGCACGGCCTCTGAGTGGGAATAGAACACCGGTACGCGGACGCAGGTAGGGTTTACCTGGATATTCGCGTCTTCCATGATCTTCTGGGTTTCCCAGACCATCTTCATCTCCTCTTTCGTGTAGCCGTTGTCCATGAAGGCGTCGATATGCGGGATCACGTTGAAGGCGATCTGCTTCGGGTAGACCTTGATCTGGGGCTCCTGGCTATTCAGCAGCGCAACCGTCTGGCCGGCCAGTTCGTCGATGGCTTCCTTACCGGTGCCGGACACGGACTGGTAGGTCGCCACGTTGATGCGCGTGATGCCGACCTTGTCGTAAATCGGCTTCAGCGCGACCAGCATCTGGATCGTCGAGCAGTTCGGGTTGGCGATGATCATGCGGTTCTTGTACTGGGCCACGGCGTGCGGATTGACCTCCGGCACCACCAGCGGGATGTCTTCCTCGTAACGGAACTGCGAGGTGTTGTCGATGACGACGCAGCCCGCCTTACCGGCGATGGGCGCATAGATCGCCGACACGCTGGCGCCAGGCGAGAACAGCCCGATCTGGGCTTTACTGAAATCAAAATCAGCAAGATTTTCAACAACATATTCCTTGTTGTTAAAAATGATGGTCTCACCCGCGCTGCGCTCGCTGGCCAGCAGGTACAGGTTGTTCACCGGGAACTTGCGCTGTTCCAGGATACGGATCATCGTCTTGCCAACGGCACCGGTGGCGCCGACAACCGCAACGTTGTACTTCTTGCTCATTCAATTCACTCCAGGCGCGTCGATGCGCGTTGCTTCACGTTGCGGGGTCAGGGCTCCAGCCCTGCCCCCGGTTAAATCCGGATCCTGTCCAGCTTTGCCGACTCCAGCGGGCGGTCAGGGCCAGGGCGCTGACTGCTCGCCAGTGCCTCAGGACGTGTAGAGCCAGGGCGTTTGCGTGCGCGCCTTTGCTTCGAACGCCTTGATGGCCTCGGCGTGCTGCAGCGTCAGCCCGATATCGTCGAGACCGTTCAGCAGGATGTGCTTGCGCGCGGCGTCGACCTCGAAGGACACCACGGAGCCGTCGGGCTTCGTAATGGTCTGCTTGTCGAGATCCACCGCCAGTACGTAACCCGGGGTGGCGACCGTCTCCTTGAAGAATTGGTCGACAGTTTTCTCATCCAGAACAATTAGTAAGATGCCATTCTTCACACAGTTATTGAAGAAGATATCGGCATAGCTTGGCGCGATGATGCAGCGGATGCCGTAGTCATCGAGCGCCCAGGGGGCATGCTCGCGGCTCGAACCACAGCCGAAGTTTTCGCGCGCCAGCAGGATCGATGCACCTTTATAGCGCGGCTGGTTGGCGACGAAGTCAGGGTTCAGGGGACGGCCACTGACCTCCTGATCCGGCAGACCTTTATCGAGATAGCGGGCTTCATCGAACAGGTTCTTGCCGAAGCCCGTACGCTTGATCGACTTCAGGAACTGCTTTGGAATGATGTAGTCGGTGTCGACGTTGGCGCGGTCCAGCGGCAGGACAATGCCTTTTTCAGAGATAAACTTTTTCATTAAGTTCGACTTCCAATACTTTGATCTATTTAACTTTATTGCCTAGCCGCGAGGCTGATAGCGAGTGCACCCAGGGCAAGGGTTACAGCAGCGGCACGTCGCGAATATCGACGAAGTGGCCGAACACCGCCGCAGCCGCGGCCATCGCCGGGCTAACCAGATGCGTGCGTCCACCGAAGCCCTGCCGACCTTCGAAATTACGGTTCGAGGTCGAGGCGCAATGTTCACCGGGCTCGAGCTGGTCGGCGTTCATCGCCAGGCACATCGAGCAGCCGGGTTCACGCCACTGCAAGCCAGCGTCCGTGAAGATCTTGTCGAGACCTTCCTTCTCGGCCTGCGCCTTGACGAGTCCCGAGCCGGGAACAACCAGGGCTTCCTTGATGTTCGCGGCGACCTTGCGGCCCTTGACGACCGCCGCCGCGGCGCGCAGGTCCTCGATGCGCGAGTTCGTGCAGGAACCGATGAACACGCGATCCAGCTGGATCTGCTGGATCGGGGTGCCGGCTTCGAGACCCATGTATTTCAGGGCCTGCTGGTAGTTGCCGCGCTTCGCCTCGCTCGGTGCATCGGCCGGGTTCGGCACCTTGCCGGTCACGGGTGCGACCATTTCCGGGGACGTGCCCCAGCTGACCTGCGGCACGATGTCACCGCCCTCAAGTTCGACGACGGTGTCGAACTTCGCGTCGGCATCGCTGACGAGGTCACGCCACGCAGCTACGGCCTGGTCCCAGGCAGCGCCTTTCGGCGCAAAGGGACGACCTTTGATGTAGTCGATGGTTTTCTGGTCGACGGCCACGAGACCTGCGCGCGCGCCGGCTTCGATTGCCATGTTGCACACGGTCATGCGGCCTTCGACGGACAGCGCGCGGATGACGTCGCCGCCGAACTCGATCGTATAGCCGGTACCGCCGGCGGTGCCGATCTTCCCGATGATCGCGAGGATGACGTCTTTCGCGGTAACGCCCGGCTTCAGCGCGCCATTGACCTTGACCAGCATGTTTTTGGCTTTGCGCTGGACGAGGCACTGCGTGGCCAGCGTGTGTTCGACCTCGGAGGTGCCGATGCCGTGCGCCAATGAGCCGAGCGCGCCGTGCGTCGAGGTGTGGGAGTCGCCGCAGACGATGGTCATGCCGGGCAAGGTCCTGCCCTGCTCCGGACCGATCACGTGCACGATGCCATGGCGCGGGTCGTCGATCTCGAACTCCTCGATGCCATACTCCTCGCAGTTGCTATCAAGGAACTTGACCTGGATTTTGGAGACCGGGTCGACGATGCCTTCGACGCCACGCGAACGCTCGCTGGTGGTCGTCGGTACGTTGTGGTCCGGCGTCGCCATGTTGGCGCCAGCGCGCCAGGGTTTACGCCCAGCGAGGCGCAGGCCTTCGAAAGCCTGGGGCGAGGTCACCTCATGGAGGTACTGTAGATCGATATAGATCAGCGCATTGCCGTTATCCAGCTCCTTGACCAGGTGCGCATCCCAGAGTTTGTCGTAAAGAGTTTTTCCAGCCATATATTTCTCTTTAATATCAGATACTAAAAATAGATTATTAATGTAGCGCTTGACCTGACTCAGGCTTGCGCCGGAATGATCGGAGTCGGCAGGATCACGCCCATGTTCTGGGCCCGGTGCCGCAGCAAATGGTCCATCAGCGTGATGGCGACCATTGCCTCGGCGATCGGCGTCGCCCGAATACCAACGCAGGGATCGTGCCGGCCCGTGGTCGAAATATCTGCAGAATCGCCATTTATATCAATGGTTTGCCCGGGAATCCTGATGCTGGATGTCGGCTTCAGGGCGATATGGGCAATGATGTCCTGGCCGCTGCTGATACCACCGAGGATGCCACCGGCGTTGTTGCTGAGGAAGCCGGCGGGACTCATCAGGTCGCGATGCTCGGTACCCTTCTGCTCGACGACCGCAAAGCCAGCGCCAATCTCGACACCCTTCACGGCATTGATGCTCATCAGGCCATGCGCCAGTTCTGCATCGAGGCGGTCAAAGACTGGTTCACCGAGGCCAACCGGCACCCCGGAGGCCACGATCGTGATCCTGGCGCCGATCGAGTTGCCTTCCTTATTAAGAGCGGCCATGTAGCTTTCCAGTTCGGCGACCTTGCCAGCATCCGGACAGAAGAAGGGGTTGTTCGGAACCTCGTCCCAGTCGACGGTCTCGATCCTGATCGGGCCCAACTGCGACAGGTAGCCGCGGACCAGGATGCCATGCTGCTCGGCCAGGTACTTCTTCGCGATGGCTCCGGCCGCGACCCGCATGGCGGTTTCGCGTGCCGACGAACGTCCACCGCCGCGATAGTCACGGATCCCGTATTTCTGGGAATAGGTGTAGTCGGCGTGCGCCGGGCGGAACAGGTTCTTGATATTGCCGTAGTCCTTGCTCTTCTGGTCGGTGTTTTCGATCAGCAGGCCAATCGGCGTTCCAGTGGTGCGGCCTTCGAACACGCCAGACAGGATCTTCACCTGGTCCTCTTCGCGGCGCTGGGTCGTGAAGCGCGAGGTGCCAGGCTTGCGGCGATCGAGATCGTGCTGCAGGTCCGCTTCCGTCAGCGCAAGGCCCGGCGGGCAGCCATCGACGATACACCCAAGCGCCACGCCATGACTTTCGCCAAAGGTGGTTACGCTGAACAGCTTGCCTATTGTGTTACCGGCCATCCGCAGACTCTGAAATCAAGGACTTAGGGGTGCGTAAAAAGGCGCGCATTGTATCCTCCTTCGCCGTTGCGGGCTACGCTGGACACGTCCTCATTCGCATTGCGCGATTCAGGATTTTGCGAGTTGCTCGCGCGTCAGCAGGCAGACGCCATCGCCGCCGTGCGCGAACTCGAGCCAGAGGAAAGGCAGATCGGGACGCGCGGCCGCCAGTTCTGGCCAGGTCGCGCCGGTTTCGAGGATCAGCACGCCTTCCGGTTCGAGAAAGGCAGCCGCCTGTTCGAGTATGCGCAAGGGAATGCCGATGCCATTGCGGTCGGTGACGAGCGCCAGCGCCGGTTCGCGATGGTATTCATCGGGCAGGTTTTCGTACTCGTCGCGGGCGACATAGGGCGGATTGGTGACGATCAGGTCAAAGCGGCCCTGCAGCGCCTCGAACAGATCGGACTGGACCGTTGTCACGCGGTCGCCCAGTTCGAACTTCGCGATGTTGACCTTTGCGACATCCAGCGCCTCAGCCGAAATATCCGCGAGCACGACTTCAGCCGCGGGGAAGGCAAGCGCACAGGCGATGCCGATACATCCGCCCCCGGTGCAGAGGTCGAGAATGCGCCGCGGTGTGCGTGGCAACAGCGGCTCGAATTGTTCGCGGATCAATTCAGCGAAGGGCGAACGCGGCACGAGCACGCGTTCGTCGACATAGAATGGCAAGCCGCAGAACCAGGCTTCGTGCAGCAGGTATGCGAGCGGCTTGCGCGTGGCGATGCGCTCCTCGAACAGCGCGTTGACGTCGACCAGATCGGCGGCGGCAAGCTGCGTATCGGCTTCAATGCCATCGATGCCATGGCGGCGCAATACGGTTTCGAGCAGCCAGCACGCTTCGTCCCAGGCATTGTCGGTACCGTGGCCGAAATACAGGTCGGCGGCATCGAAGGCCGCCACCATGTTATCGAGCACCTGCTGCGCACTGCCGGCCTGCAACTTCACTGCTTTACCCTGTTGGTGGATTCAAGTAGGGTGCGCAGTTTAACGCAAAGCCACTCATGAAATAGCGGAAGAACACATACAGTCATGCCGAAAGACAAGATTACAGACATGAAAGACGCCTACGCCGGGATCATCTCCGCGATCGGCGAAGACCTCACACGCCCCGGCCTCACCGGCACTCCAGAGCGCGCGGCGAAGGCGATGGATTTCCTGACACAGGGCTACCGCCAGAACATCGACACGCTCGTCAACGACGCCTTGTTTCCGACGACCTCGAACGAAATGGTCATCGTCAAGAACATCGAACTGTATTCCCTGTGCGAACATCACCTCCTGCCCTTCATCGGCAAGTGCCACGTGGCTTACTTGCCAACCGACGTCGTCATTGGCCTGTCCAAAATCGCTCGCATCGTCGACATGTTCGCGCGACGCCTGCAAATCCAGGAGCATCTGACCCAGCAGATCGCCAATACCATCATGGAGAAGACACGCGCGCTCGGCGTCGGCGTGATCATCGAATCGCAGCACATGTGCATGATGATGCGAGGTGTCGAAAAGCAGAACTCGGTGATGACGACCTCGTGCATGCTCGGCGCATTCCGCGAACGCCAGAGCACGCGCACGGAATTCCTGTCGCTATTGAATCGCTCTTCCTGAACTTTTCATGAATTGCCGCTTTCGCTACTTGCGTGGCGTAAGCGCAATTCGAGTATGAACGGCATCAAGCGCCGCAGGCGCCCGCCTGGATGGCGCACGAGGACTTACCTGTTCTGCCGGCCGTTCGAGGCTGTTGCGTCGAAGCCCCAGGCACTGCGCTAAAACGTGAAAAAATCCCGCAATAATGCAGCCACCTCGGTCACCTGCCCTTCGAGGTGCTGGTGATGTCCGCCGGGTAGATCGAACCGTTGCAGTGTGCTGAGGTATGAGCAGCGCTGCTCGAACCATTGCCGCCTGTCGGGCCAGTATGCGGGCGCGGCAATCAACAGCGTCGGGCAGACGATGCGGCGCATGAAGACTTCGACCTGCGCTTCGCTCAGGCTCAGCAGGTTGGCGCGACTCAGACGCGGATCGAGCGTCCAGTACCAGCCCTTTTCATCGCGGTCGATTCCGCGTTGTCCCAGTATCGTCGCGGCCGGCGTGTCGAGCCCCTTCGCCGCGCGCGCGGCAACCGCTGCTTCGAAACTCGGATAATGGTGGCGCCGTGTCGGCATCTTCGCCTGTTCAAGCGCACGCAGCATCTGGCCGGGCATGTCGTCGGGTGAAGTAGCGAGTGGTCCCACTGCATCGAGCAAGGCCAGGCTGTCGATGCGCTCTGGCAACAGTCCCGCGATAAGGCACGAAACCGCCCCACCCATCGAATGTCCCAGTAAGTGGAAATGCTTCAAATCCAGTGCGTCCGCGACCGCGAGCACTTCCTCAATATAACTCCAGATGAAGTATTCACCATCAGCGTCGCGCCATGGCGACAAACCGTGACCAGGCATGTCGATCGCAATCAGCCGCAATGCGGGTAGCAAGGGGCCGAGCAATTCAAAGGTGGCGGCATTGTCGCGCCAGCCGTGCACAGCGATGACAGGAATTCCGGAGTCAGGACCATGTGTGCGAACAGCAAGGTGCCGCGCGCCAAAGGCGACGACGCTCTCCTGCCACTTGCCGTTCACAAGTCAGGTGTTCCAGGCCTGGATTTCGGGCGTCAGCCGAAACGGTGCCGTGCCCATGCCGAGACCGACGACATCGAAGGTGATGCAGATCAGCTCGCTGGTGCCAAGGATATGCATGTTGGAGATGTCGCCGTCGACGAGCAGCGCGTGCAATTCCGATACGAGTGGGTTGTGGCTGACGAGCAGCACTTCCTCTTCTTTGACGCCTTCGAGAAAACTCATGACAGTGCTCGCACGCACCTCGGGCAGCAACAGCGGCGTGGTTTCGGCCGGGATCGATTGCTGCGCCTGGCGGAGAAACAGTGCGGAGGTCTGCGCGGCCCTGACATAGGGACTGACAAAGCAGCGCTGTAGCTGGATGTCGCGTGCGACGAACAGGCGGGCGACGCGCGTTACTTCCTGCTGACCGCGTGCCGTCAGTTCGCGGCTCGCATCATCGTGTGCACGGACTTCCGCTTCGCCATGCCGCAGTAAATAAAGCTTCATGGCGCTGCAGTCCTGGGTCAAACCTGGTTACTGGTGCCGGGACTTTTCGGGTCGGTGTCGACCACTTCTACATCGACGACGACTGGAATGTCATCATCGTCATCATCCTCCTCGGCGCCGGGCAGCGGCGAGAAGGGGAAGGGCTTTTCATCAGTGCCGTAAACGAGATAGATGACGATCTGGTACAGGTAGGCCGACGAGATCGCGCCGAAGCGTTGCAGGTTGAGGTTCAGTTCGCCTGTGATCAGTACGACCAGCGTCTGCGTCACAATGATGACAAGCAGCACCATGCTCAACACCCAGATGACAACCAGGTAGCCGGCCATCAGCAGCATGCGCAGCCACTGATCGAGCGATAGCAGGTTGCGTTTGACTTCGTCCTGGTTCATCTAAACCCCCCTCAAGGAATATTGGTTCTGCCTGCTTCGAACTCCACATCGAGTCCGGTCTCTTCGAGCATAAGCGACGAGATTATATGGCCGATGCCGGCCTTGTTATAAATGATTTCATAGAGGCTGCTGCACAGCGGCATCGGCACGCCCAGTTCGTCGGCCTTTTCCTTGACCTGCTTCAGCGTGTTGACGCCTTCCGCGACCTGTCCAAGTTCGTTGATGATGAGGTCAATGTCCTTGCCTTCGCCGAGCGCCTTGCCGACGCGGAAGTTGCGACTGAGCGGCGAGGAACAGGTGACAATGAGGTCGCCAACGCCGGATAACCCGAGAAAGGTCATCGGATCCGCACCCAGGCGCACGCCGAAGCGCGCCATTTCGGTGAGGCTGCGCGTGATCAGCATCGAAATCGTGTTTTGTCCCATGCCCATCGAATCGGCAAGACCGGCGATGATCGCGTAAATGTTTTTCAGCGAGCCGCCAAACTCGACGCCGAGCATGTCATTGTTGGCGTAGACGCGGAATGTGTCGGAGTGCAAGACATCCTGTACGAGCTTGCGCACTTCGTCGTCGCTACTGGCGACGACGGTGCCGGTAGGCGTGCGCTGCGCGATTTCACGGGCAAGGTTTGGCCCGCTGATCACGGCAATGCGCGAGCCCGGGACTTCCTCGGCCAGAATTTGACTCATCAGTTTGAAAGTGACGGCCTCGATGCCTTTCGTGGCGCTGATCAGGATGACGCCGGGCTTCAGGAAGGGCTTCATCTGCCGCACAACCGCCCTGAAGCTGCCACTCGGCACGGCGACGAAAATCATGTCGACACCGGCAACGACGGCTTTCAGGTCATGCGTCGCCACAACCTTATCGTGAAGCTCAAGGCCGGGCATGTACACTGCGTTCTGACGGGTGACGTTCAGCGACTCGACCTGATCGGCGTCGCGCATCCAGAGCTGGGTGTGGTGCCCGTTGTGGGCGATGATGTTGGCTATGACGGTACCGAAACTGCCGCCGCCGATAACCGCAACATTCTTCAATGGCATGTGCTTCAGTGGATCCAGGGTTCAGGCCGCCGTTCTTACTAGCCCGGTTGGTCCTGTGCGGGGCGCGAAGATAACAGTTAAGCCATGGCAACTCCAGACAGCGGACAGCTACCTTGTCGAACAGAAGGCCAATGTTCACGCAAATTGATAAAGGTGGTCCGTCCCCATAGAATCGCCACCCCGCGCCCTGCTTTGCCGCGGAAGGAAACCCGATGAGTCTCGACCTGTGGGCCACGATCAAACAGGAAATCTCTGAACAGCTGTTTCAGGAGCCTGAGCTTGGCAGCTTCTATTCGCGCCGTATCCTGCAACACGACAGCCTTGCCTCCGCAATCAGCGACCTGCTGGCGCTGAAACTCGCCTCGACCGATTTCACGCAGGTCGCGCTGCGCCAGCTGTTCGACGCCGCACTGCGCAGCGATGGCGGCATCATGCGCTCGGTCGAAAATGACCTGCTGGCGACACGCGAGCGCGATCCCGCAGTCAAGTTTTATTCGACTGCCCTGCTCTATTTCAAGGGCTTCCAGGCGCTACAGGCCTGGCGCATCGCGCACTGGTACTGGCAGCAGCAGCGCAAGGGCATGGCGCTGTATCTGCAAAGCCAGATTTCCGAAGTATTCACTGTCGATATCCATCCGGCGGCCACGATCGGTTCCGGTATCCTGGTCGACCATGCGACCGGCATCGTCATTGGCGAAACCTGCGTGCTCGACGACAACATTTCAATCATGCAGGGGGTGACGCTTGGCGGTACCGGCAAGGAAACCGGCGATCGCCATCCGAAGATCAAGGCAGACGTCCTGATCGGTACGGGGGCAATCATCATCGGCAACGTGACGATTGGCGAAGGCGCCAAAGTCGCCGCGGGCAGTGTGGTGCTGTCGCACGTCGAGCCGCATACGACGGTAGCGGGCATTCCTGCGGTCAAGGTTGGCAAGCCACGCGCGGACCGGCCGGCACTCGACATGAACCACGACATCATCCATCCGGACGAGTGCGGCTAGTGCGGCTGGCATGTAGCGTGCGGGCTGGCGCCTTTTGAAGCCGCGCACTTTCATACTCGTCCACGGTGCCTGGCATGCCGGTGCATGCTGGCGCGCCGTCGTGCCTCATCTCGAAGCGCAGGGCTTTTCCGTGCTGACGCCCGACCTGCCCGGCCACGGCGCCAATAGCGCGCCGCTCAACAAAGTCACATTGAAGGCCTATGTGAACTTCCTGCTGGAATTGATCGACAGCATCGACGGCAAGGTCACGCTCGTCGGGCATAGCATGGCGGGGATCGTTATCTCGGAAGTCGCGGCGCGCAGGCCCGGGAAAATCGCGCGGCTCGTGTATCTCTGCGGCTACCTGCCGCGCGATGGCGAAAGCCTGTTCGACCTGATTGCGCTGAACCGCAGTCACGAGCCCTTCACGGCGATCGATCTTGCACTCCAAATGAGCGACGACAAGCGCACGTGCACGATCGCCACCGACCAGATAATTCCGCTGTTCTATAACCAGGTTCCGGCAGAACTCGCGGCACGCGCGAAAGCCGATTTCTGCGTGCAGGCAACGCTGCCGCTCGCAGCGCAGGTGCAGCTCGATGAACAAGGATGGGACCAAGTGAAGCGCACGTACATTCTTTGCACGCAGGACAAGGTCATCCCGGTGCATCACCAGCGCCGCATGCTTACGCGGCAGCACTGTGACGTGTTATTGCAACTCGATGGGGACCACAGTCCGTTCCTGTCATGCCCGGAACAACTCGCGTTGCTGCTGGGAGCTTGCCAGGACTGGACCGCTTGAGGCTTTTCCGCTGAGGTACCGCCTTGCGCAACGCCGCAGCACTGATACGGCAACGGCGCGTCGCAGGATTGAACAGGATCAGGCTTTGTTGAGGCACTCGCTGCCGAGGTAACCGCCGCCGCCGCAGTAGCTCGTGTCCTGCAACTGCATCGGAATGCCGTCGTGGTCGGTGAAGTAAAGCTCAGGCGTGCCGCCCTCAATGCCCCCGCGGTCCGGCATGCGCAGGCTGACGTAATGCTGCATTGGACCGGCGCGGCGCTGGCCTTCAGGACGCGCCGTGAAGCCCTTCGCGTTCAGCTTCGCGAGGATGTCGTCCACGTTGAAGCCGTGCATGTTCATGCAGCCATGGTCGATGTTGGCTGGCGTCGGAGCAGCAGGCGCAGCACCGGCGGCAGCGCCTGGACCGGGGCCCGGACCACCCCCCGCGTACATCACGAACTGGAAGCCGTCGCCGATGCCGGTCACCGGGCCGTTCGGACCCTGCCCATTCGGCCCCTGGTAGGCCTGCACTTCGAGGCCGAAGGTGTCCTGGTAATACTTGTTGGCGCCTGCGCCGTCGCTGCAGAACACGGTGAAGTGGTTGATCTCGTGCAACGCGAACAGACCCGCGTCCGCCGCTTCCGTTGCTGCGCAATCCGCGCCAAGCGGACCACTGCCGCCGCAGTATTCGTCGCCGCTCAGCTGCACGATGAGTCCGCGCGCGTCGGAGAAATAAAGTTCTGGCGTATCGCCGCGCATCCTCACCCAGGTCTTCATGGTGTTGTCGATGCCGGGAGCCGCTAGTGCCGGCGCGTCGATCGTCTCGTAGCCGAGCGCGTTCAACGCGGCCTGCTGCGTGGTCACGTCGAAATTTTCCACGGAGTAACCAATGTGTGTGAATGCGGGGGACTCACCTTCGACTAGAGCGCGCACCGCCATGAAAGCCGGACCCGCGCCGACACGCAGGCAGACGCGATCGCCGTGACGCGACTGCACCGGCATGCCGAACAATTCCTGATACAGGGCGACCGTGCGCTCAACATCGCTCGAGCGAATCTCGAAGCAGTTGATCTTGCGCAGGCGGATCGCTGGACCGTCCTGTGCACTTACCCTGCTTGCCATGCCCAGGACAGGCAAGGCAGCAAGTAGCGCGCGGCGCGAAAGGGCAAGTGAGGACGAACTGTTACGCGAGCTGCTCATATATAAACACCTGTAGAAATAACACTTGAAAGGTAATGGCATCATAGACGCGGGAGATTTCGAGCGTCCAGCGGAGACCGATCGGTGCGGCTTGACAATGCGGATGGCCTGTGTGAATTTCAGACGCGTTTTTTCGCATCAACATCGTCATCAATCAGAAGGGGAACATCGATGAAAAACCTTAAAAAGATAGTAGCCGCGATCGCACTGGCCGGCTTGTCTGTAACGGCATATGCACAGGCTCCGGCCGGTGGTGCTCCTGCTGGTCCGCCGCCAGACACCAGCATGAGCTTCTTCGTCACGAGCGTCGGCAAAGGTGATGGCGCCAACCTCGGTGGCATCGAAGGCGCCGACGCGCATTGCCAGGCACTGGCCGAAGCCGCGGGCACGATGGGCAAAACCTGGCACGCTTACCTGAGCACCAGCACTGAAGACGCAAAAGATCGCATCGGCGCCGGCCCCTGGTACAACGCAAACGCCCAGCTCATCGCGCGCAGCGTCGACCATCTGCACTACAGCAACGTGCTGCTGACCAAAGCCAATTCGGTTACCGAAAAGAAAGGGATCGTCAACGGCGTCGGCGACACGCCAAACGAGCATGACATCCTCACCGGCACGAACCCCGACGGCACGAAGTCCGAAAACACCTGCAACAACTGGACCTCGAACGGCGACGGCGCCGCGGTAGTCGGTCACCTCGACCGCGTCGGCGGTGGCGCGATGGCCGAATCCTGGAATGCCGCGCACAACAGCCGTGGTTGCGGCCAGGACCAGCTGAAGGCGTCCGGTGGCAACGGTTACTTCTACTGCTTCGCTACGGGTGAATAATCCGCAACGCTCTACACAGATGGCTGCTGCCTGCGGCTCACTAGCCAGGCAGCATTAAAGCCAGCTTCAGATAAAAGGCGCCCGAGTGGCGCCTTTTTTAATTTACCCGCGCTGTAGCGGAGGGAAACGCAGGCGCAAAGATCTCTGTCATGCGTGCCGCTCAGGGCTTCGGCAGAATGGCAATGCGATCGCCGCCGTAAGTGCCGACCCAGATTTCGGCATCGAGAAGCAAGGCACTGCTGACGCCACCGAGCGCTGCGCCCTCTTCCGCGCCGGTCAGCCGCGCGGCAGTCATCAGCGCCGGCTCGACTTCCCATACGGACCAGCCCGCGCCGCAATCGGGCCCGCCGCAACCTTCGGTGATGTTGCCACCAGCGGTATAGAGTGTGCCGTCGGTCGACCAGCGCACGTTGTCGGGTGCGATGCCGAGCGCAACGCTTTCTTTCGACGGCGGCGTGGAACTGCGATCGAAGCGCACGAGTTCCTGCGTACCGAACGCGGCGACATACACGAAGCGCTCGTCGTCGGACATCGCAATGCCATTCGGGCCGGAGAGTTCAGTGCCGGCAATCACGCTGACTGCGCCGCCCGGATGCCATTCGAACACGTGACCCGTAAGTTCCTTCGCAATGACACCCGCCATGCCGGAGCCGGTCGGATCCATGAACTGCGTTGCGAGGAAGCCGCCGTCGTGCAGTATCACAAGACTGTTCGTCCACGAGGTAATCGGCATTGGCACGCAGCCGACCCACTTGATCGTTGGTTTTACGAGGGCATCGATCTCGAACACTTCGATCGCTTCGCGCGCGCCGTGGCTTGTCATGTATAGCCGATATTGCTCCGGGCCGGTGTCGCGCGCCTGCAATGCCAGGCCATGCGCGGAGAAGTTGCTGACGTCGAGCGGACCGGGGCAACCGGCAAACGTTTCGACATCGTGCTCGAGTAGCGGAGCGGCGCCGGGAAACAGTATGTCAAAGCGCCTGTCGCCGGCATTCACGAGGTGGATCTTGCCATTGAGCGTAGTGTCGCCGCCCAGCTCGCCATTCATGCCGGATACGAGCACCCATGGCGTTGTGCCAATACGCAACATGTCTTCACCGTTGATGATCCCGCAAATGTAGGCGATGCCCGGCCCATCGATACAGCCCGCCGCCGCGCTTTGCGCGGGTGCGTTCAACTCCGGAGTCGATGCGGGCACGCTCGCCGGGGAGGTCATGGCCGCTTCCGGCGCGTCACTACACGCACCCAATGCCGCGACGACAGCGAATGCGAGCAGCACTGCGGAGTATCTGCCTGTGGTTTTCATGCGACCCCTCCGGGGGAGAATATGAACTTGTTTTGACTGGCGGCCCTTCATATCATCCGCCGGTCATAAGAAGAACAAAAATCCGGATAAATCTTCCATGTCCAGCAAACCTGACGGCAACAGCCAGACCTTCCAGGTAAACGAATTCGTCGACGGTCAGCGCATCCGCAGCTTCAACATCCTGTTGCTGGTGTGGAGTTTCCTGACGATGTTTGCCGATGGCTTCGACCTCAACTCGCTCGGCTTCGCCGCGCCGGACCTCACACGCCTCTGGGGCATCGCGCGCAGCGAAATGGGTCCGGTGCTTAGCGCCAATCTCGTCGGCATCTTCGTCGGCGCGCCGCTGCTAGGCTGGATGGGCGACAAGTACGGCCGCCGTCCGCTCATCATCGGTGGCACGCTGCTTTACGGTGTCATGACACTGATAATGGCCTGGAGCACGACGATGGAACAGATGATGGTGCTGCGCTTTCTGGCCGGCATTGGCATCGGTGGCATCATGCCGAACACGATTTCGCTGAACTCCGAACTGACGCCGAAACGATTTCGCTCGACGCTGATCGTGCTGATGTTCATGGGCATCACCACTGGCAGCACCGGCGTTGGCCTCGTCGCCGCGTACTTCATGCAGGACTACGGCTGGCAGATCATCTTCCATACCGGTGGCATCCTGCCTGTCGTCATCGCCATCGGCCTGTATTTCGCACTGCCCGAGTCGCTGAAATTTCTCGCCACGCAGCCGCAGCGGCACCGGGAGCTGATCGCCACGGCGCGCAAGATGCGCCCCGACCTCACGATCGCCGACGATGCCCAGTTCGAGAATCCACCGATCGTGGCCGGCAGCGAAGGCCACATCCGTGAATTGTTCAAAGGCAGTCTCGCGCTGATCACGCCGCTGCTGTGGGTTTGCTTCTGCATTGCGCTGATGGCCAACTTCTTCCTCAACAATACGCTGCCACTGATCTACGACCAGTACGGCATCGATCCGCAGGAAGCTGCGTTGACGGCAACGATGTACCATGCCGGCGGCATCTTCGGCGGACTCCTGATCAGCGTATTGCTCGACCGTACCGGCTTCCTCATCGTCGCCGCGCTGTTCGCGATTGCCTTGCCTTCGGTTGCCCTGCTCGGCCTCGACGGCATGAACTTCGTCGGCATGGCTTCGGTCGCCGGACTGGCCGGCATCACGATCCTCGGCGCACAGTTTGGCAACAACGCGGCAGCCGGCCTGATCTACCCGACCTCGATACGCGCCAAGGGCGTCGGCATCGCGCTGTCGATCGGGCGTTTCGGTTCAATCATCGGGCCCACCGTTGGTGCCATGCTGCTCGGCATGGACCTGACGATGCAGAACCTGTTCCTGCTGGCCTGTACGCCAATCCTCGTCGGGCTCATCGCCGCGCTGATCCTGTCGCGCCTGTGTTATAAACGGTTCAACAGTTTTCAGCTGGACGATACGCCGGCTGACTAGAAGGAGTCTTGTCGCCATGCCTGCAACGCGCTTCACCGTCTTCCCTCTGTTTGTTGTCCTGCTGACGCTTGCCGCGTGCAGCCCTGGCCCCGAAGACTCCGCGGCTACCGCTCCGGGTTCCGCCGCGCCTCCCACTGCTGGCGACACAGCAGTAAGCCGTGAGAACCAGGCCCACCTGACCGAGGCCTACGCGCGTTTTCGCAAGTCGCAGATCCATAACCCCGCCTACCACACGACTATCGCGCTTGTCGCCGGCAGTGAACGCTTCAGCGGCGCGACGCGGCTCAGCTTCGAACTCGCCGCTGGCAACACCGCCCCGGTGACGATCGACTTCGACAGCGGCAGCATCCTCAGCCTCGAGGTGAATGGCGCCGCGGCGGACTACGACTACGAACGCTGGTTCATCAGCATTCCGCCCAGTGCCTTCAGCGCTGGTGCAAATACCGTGACGATCGAATACGAGCGTCCTTTCGCCACCGATGGTGCGGGGCTGCACAAGTTCAGCGATCCCGAGGACGGCGCGGAATACTTCTACACGCAGTTCGAGCCCTACGACGCAAACCGGATGTTCCCGCACTTCGACCAGCCCGACCTGAAAGCGACGCTGACACTCGAGGTCACGGCGCCGGCCGCGTGGCAGGTCATCGCGAATACGCGCGAAACTGACGTGCGTACCGAGGGCGACAACAGGCACTGGGTGTTCCCGGCAACGCCAGCGCTGTCGTCGTACACCTACGCACTGATCGCAGGTCCCTACGTCGTGTGGGAGAACACGGCCGACGCCATCCCGCTGCGGCTTTTCGCGCGCAAGACTATGGCGCCCTCTGTCGTGCCCGACGAATGGTTTACACCGACGCAGCAGAGCTTCGCCTTCTTCCAGGACTACTTCGAGATCCCCTACCCCTTCGTCAAATATGACCAGGTGATCGTGCCCGACTTCAACTTTGGCGGCATGGAAAACGTCGCCGCGGTCACCTTCAACGAACGCTACATCACCCGCGGCGAGAAGAGCACGGCGCAGCTGCGCAGCCTGGCAAGCGTCATTGCGCATGAAATGGCGCACATGTGGTTCGGCGACCTCGTGACGATGCAGTGGTGGAATGGCCTCTGGCTGAACGAAAGTTTCGCCACCTACATGGCCAACCTCGAACTCGAAAGGGCAAGCAGCTTCACGAACGTGTGGGATTCGTTCTACAGCAGCAACAAGCTTGGCGCGTACACGGCGGACCAGCTCGTGACGACACATCCAATCGAACTGCAGGTGACCTCGACCGCCGACGTGCTGACGATCATCGATGGCATCACCTATGGCAAAGGCGGCTCCGTGCTGAAGCAGTTGCCCTATTTCATTGGGGAGGAAAACTTCCGCATCGGCGTGCGCAACTACCTGCAGAAGCACTCGTATGGCAACACATCGCTCGACGATTTCGTCGACGAACTTGCCGCGGCCGCCGGCATGAATCTCGACCCGTGGAAGCAGGAATGGCTGTACCGCTCCGGCGTCAATACGATCCAGGCCGACTTTACCTGCGCCAACGATGCGCTGACCTCGCTGCGTTTGCTGCAGACCGTGCCGGCCACCGCCACCGCCGACAAGGACCTGCGCTCACAACGCGTGCAGGTAGGGCTCTATCGCTACCGCGACAACGCGATGCAGCTCAGCTCCGCATTGCCCGTCACCTACAGCGGCGCGACGACCACCGTCGCCGAAGCGATCGGCATGCCCTGTCCCGACCTCGTGCTGCCGAACGAGGGCGACTGGGGCTACGTCAAGATCAACCTCGACAACCGCTCCTTTGCCACACTCAATGAACACATCAACGACTTTGCAAACCCAACGACGCGCATGATGCTGTGGCAATCGCTCTGGGACGGCGTCAAGGACCTGAACCTGACCCTCCCGCAGTACCTGGACTTCACGCTGGCGAACATCGGCGCGGAAACCGACGACAACGTCGCGCGGCTCGTTGCCGGCCAACTGGGCACCACCTATTCGTACTTTGCGCGCTGGGGTGGATACGATGCCGCGCTCGCGCGCATCGAGGCCTTTATGTTCGAACAGCTCGGCGCCGCGCCCCCTGGCTCGGAACTGCAGAAGATCTGGTACGGCGCCTTCGCCAGCTACGCGCACACGGCGCAGGCGCTCGACTACCTGCAGGCCTTGCTCGACGGCAGCGAGGAAATCAGCGGCCTGCCGATCGATCAGGACAAGCGCTGGGAACTCGTCGTCACGCTGAACCGGCACCTGCACGAGGACTATGACGCACGTCTGGCGAGCGAAATAACCCGCGACGGCTCCGACCAGGGCGCGAACAATGCGCTGAGCGCCGAGGCGATCCGTCCCCAGCCCGAGGTCAAGGCACGCTGGCTCGACACGATCCTCGATACGCCCGACCGCTACAAACTCGCGACCTTGCGCAGTGTGGCCAGCGCGCTATTCCCCGCCGAACAGACGGCACTGCTGGAGCCGCATCGCGAACGCATTCTCGCCGCCGTGCCAGCGATGAATGAGAGTGCATCGCAGGAATTCATCGACTCGATGACTGGCGCGCTGGTGCCGGCGACCTGCACAGCGGAAAGCGTCGCACGCCTCGAGCAGGCAAACCGTGAGTTCGCCGGCATGCTACCGCTCGTGGTCAAGGCCTACCTCGTGCATCATCAGAACGACGACACCTGTGTTCGCATGAAGGCGCTACCAGAGCAATGAACACCTTGCGGACGCTACCACTGGCCACCGGCGTTGCCACGGCGGTGTTGCTGCTTGCGCTGTATTTTTACGACCCGCCTGTCTTCGGTTACTGGAACCTGTTCCTCGCGCACGATGTGCTGCGCTGTGCCGGCGCGCTGGTGCTGCTTGCCGGCCTGCTCGCCGTGTTCGTCAGACACCAGGCGCCGGCGCTGCTGGCCGCAGCAGTTTTCCTGTATCTCGCCGGAGGCCTCGGTCTGGCGCAGAGCGCCGCCGCGCTGCTACTGCTGGTCGGCTGCCTGCTGCTGGGAAGACGCCTGCTGGCGGTGATGCTGCCCGGGCAGAGCTGCAGCGCAACCAGCGCTATCGTCTGTGGACTCGCGGCATATCTGGCCGTCCTCGGCCTGCTGATCCATTTCCCGTTGAATTATCGTACCGTGTACTTCGCCCTGCTGTGCGCGCCGCTCGCGCTGGAAGCCGTCATGGGGCGCATGCCGGCGCTTTTCCATGAACTCGGCGCTGCAGCCAAACAGCACGGCGCCGCGGCTGCGCAAATCCCGTTCTGGATCTTCAGCGTAGGGGCCATCAGCTTTACGCTCCTCGCCCGCTATGCCTTTCTTCCGACGCTTGGCTTCGACGACAACGCGCTGCACCTCGGCCTGTGGTCGCAACTGAGCCACAGGCGGATGTATGGCTTCGATTACCTGACCCAGGTCTGGGAGGTATCTCCCTTCGCCGTGGACCTGCTGCACGCCACCGTCAACCTCGTCGCCGGTGCCGATGCGCGCGGCGCCACGAATCTGCTGCTGCTGGCGCTGCTGCTGCGGCAGCTGTGGGTCATCCTCGCCACACTGCAACTCGGCGTGACGAAGCGTGTGCTCGTGCTGCTGCTGTTCCTCAGCACGCCGATGACAGCCTACCTGCTACTGACGCTGCAGACGGATCTGTTCCTGGCCCTGCTCGCCGCAACCGGCGTGCGCCTGATACTGGAACTGCGCCACTGGTGCAGCGCGCAAAGTGCGGCGCTGCTTGCGCTTGCGGCACTCGCCTGCGCTACGAAACTGCCCGGCGCCGAACTCGGTGTCGCCGTGCTCGCCGCGGCCGCCCTGCGCCTGTGGTCGTTGCGTGCCAGCGCCGAGCGCCCGACCTTGCGTGCGTTGCTGATGCTGGGGGCCTTCATCGGGCTGCTGGCCACGCTTGCGTTCAATGCCTACCTCAGCGCCTGGCTCAAGACGGGCAACCCGGTGTTTCCGCTGTACAACGCGCTGTTCAAATCGCCTTACTTCGAGACCGCGGCCAACTTCAGCGACGCGCGCTGGATCCAGGGCTTCAGCCTGTCCAGCTACTGGGATCTGTTCTTCAACACCTCGGCCTACAACGAATCGGCGAATTTCGTGGCCGGGTTCCAGTACCTGCTGCTGTTTCCGCTCGGTCTCGGCGCGCTGTTGCTGCGCCCCCAGCGCCAGCATGCGGCGAGCCTGCTGCTGCCGCTGTTCGGATATGGCCTCGTGATGTTCGCGGCGACGCAGTACTGGCGCTACCAGTTCGCCGTGTTGCCGCTCGCGAGTGTCGTGATTGGTGCTCTGCTGATACCGCAATATACGCGCCGCGGGGCGCTGGTAGTGCGCGCCGCGCTACTGTGCTGCATGGCGCTGAACATCAGCTTTTATCCCGGCCTCAGTACATTCCTGCAAGTGCCGCCGGGCAACGCGTATACCGCGGCGGGCAAGCAGCAACTGATCGAAAACTATACGCCGGCGCGCGCACTGACCGCGTGGGTCAATGCCAATGCGCCGGGCAGCACCGTGCTGTACCCCGAAGACATTCCCTATGGCGCAACGCTGAACGGCAAGCCGCTGTATACCAACTGGTACTCGCCTGCGAACGAGGCTGCCTTCAAGGCGCTGCGCAACGAAACAGAAGGCCTGAAGTTCCTGCGCGATAACGCGGTTGCCTACGTGCTGCTGTACCAGAGCGACGGCAGTCTTCCCGGCAGTCGCCCCTGGGTGCTGCGTGACTTCATGAGCCGCATCGGCATTCCGGTGGCGCAGGCGGCCAGCGGCGTGTTGTACAGCGTTGCCGGACACGACGTCCCCTATCGCCTGGCCTGGCAGGCTGCCGACAGCGCAATGGCCGACCGCACGCCGCGCCTGCTGGCGGGCGTCGACATCGGTGGCGTGACGATCGTGCGCTACCGTGCCGAGTTTGCATGCACCAGCGATAGCGGCAGTTTTGTCGCGCAGATCAACTGGGACCGCGGCGAGCCCTACTATCATCGCGTGCGCTGCACCGGGCAGAGCACGCTATTCTCCGAAGCCGTGCCAGTACCGGGCGGCGCGAGCCACGGCGACATTTATCTCTCCGTCAGCGACACCGACAGCGCCCTCATCACGCAACTCAGCCTCGAGACCAATTGACATGTCTGGCAGCTCCGCCATCGCCGTCGTCATTCCCTGCTACAAGGTCACACGCCACGTACTCGGCGTCATCGCCGGCATCGGCTCCGATTGCATCCGCATCTATGCGGTCGACGATTGCTGCCCGGACAACAGCGGCGACTACATCGAGCAGCACTGCCAGGACAAACGCGTGATTGTGCTGCGGCACGCCAGCAACCAGGGTGTTGGCGGTGCACTGATCACCGGCTACCAGGCGGCACTCGCCGACGGCATGGACATCGTCGTCAAGATCGACGGCGACGGTCAGATGGACCCAGCGCTGCTCCCGAAGTTCACCGCGCCAATCCTCGCGGGCGAAGCCGATTACACGAAGGGCAACCGCTTCTTCGACCTTGAGCAATTACGTGTCATGCCAAAGGGCAGGCTCGTGGGGAATGCGCTGCTGTCGTTCATGACGAAGCTGTCATCGGGCTACTGGGATCTGTTCGATCCTGCCAACGGCTATACCGCGATCCACGCCGCGGTGCTGGCGCGGCTGCCCTTCGCCAAGATCAGCAAAACCTACTTCTTCGAGACCGACATGCTGTTCCGGCTGAACACCCTGCGCGCGGTCGTCGTCGACGTGCCGATGAGCGCGCGCTACGGCGACGAAGTCAGCAACCTGAAAATCTCACGCATCGCCGGGGAGTTCCTGTGGAAGAACCTGCGCAACTTCGGCAAGCGCATTTTCTATAACTATTACCTGCGCGATATGTCGCTGGCCTCGTTCGAGTTGCCGCTGGGGCTCCTGCTGCTGCTGTTTGGCGGGATCTTCGGGGCCTACCACTGGCTGGCGTCGGTGCGCGATGGCGTGCCGGCGACCGTTGGCACCGTCATGCTTGCGTCGCTGAGCGTACTGATGGGCCTGCAGCTCGTGCTCGCGTTCCTCGCGCACGATATCGCGTCGACTCCGCGGCGACCGCTGCACCGCCGCATCCACCCGAAATGACGCGCCAGTTCCTCATCTATGTCAGCGTTGGCGTGGCCTCGGCGCTCGTCGATATCGGCGTCATGCAGAGCCTGCTGTGGCTGGCCTTCGATCATCGCGTTGCCGTGACGCTGGCCTTTGCCGTGGGACTGGTCTTCAACTACCTGTGCCACGAGCGCATCACCTTCCGCGCGACGCGCTCGGGCGGGACCATCCTGCGTTTTGCCGCGCTGGTGCTGGTGAACTATGCGTTGACGATGCTGTGCGTCCAGCTGTCCGTAGTCCTGGTCGACAGCGTACTGGCCGGAAAGATCGTGTCGCTGCCGCTGGTCGCCGTGAACGGCTTCCTGGTGGGACGCTACTGGATCTTTCGCGGCTCAGCGCACAAGCCGGCGCCAACTAAGCACGACCAAGGTCAGCGCAAAGCCGAAGCCGCCGAGGAGTAGTCGCCCTGGTGTACGACTGCGTGGACATCATGTCCGGCGTTGAGGGACGAACTGGAGGCGCCGGATGATGCGTACTTCAGGATATACCGCTACTGCATAACCGTTTTCTACGGTTGATTAACGCGGTTTTAACCGGCCAAACCGCCCTCAGAACAGGCTCAGCATGACTTCGACGTAGACGAAATCGGAATCAGCTTCACTGTTGCCGAGCGCCGCACGCTGCCGCTTGCGCACGAACTCCTCGTTGGCGAAATGCGCATAGCCGAGGGTCACGTCGAGGTACTCGCCCAGGCCAAAGCGCG
>JBEGWB010000160.1:0-6600 GCA_041178065.1 Pseudomonadota bacterium
CGCGGCGCTGATCCTCGCAGGTATCGGGCTAACGACATACAAGCCGAAACCAGCACTTGCGGTAAAACCATGAAGATAAGTTTCCTCGCATCGCACGGCGGCTCGTCGGCGAAATTCCTCATCGCGGCGATGCGCGCAGGCAAGCTCGCAGCCGAACCCGGCATCGTCATCACGAACAACCGCGACTCGGGAATCTTCCACTGGTGCCTCGACAACGACATCAACGTGCGCCACATCAGCGCGAAGACGCATCGCGGCGAAGAGAATGCCGACGAAGCAATTGCGCTCGTACTGAAGGACTGCGGCAGCGACGTCGTGGTCTGCTCCGGCTACATGAAGAAGGTCGGCGCACAGACACTGGCGGCGTTGCCTGGCCGCATCCTCAACATCCATCCTGCGTTGCTGCCGAAGTTCGGCGGCAAGGGCATGTATGGCGATCACGTGCACAGTGGCGTGCTAGCGGCTGGCGAGAGGGAAAGCGGTGCGACGGTGCATGTCGTCAGCGCAGAGCTGGACGAAGGTCCGATCGTGCTGCAGAAGAAGGTGCCCGTGTTGCCCGGCGATACCGTCGAGACGCTGCGCGCGCGCGTGCAGGCGGTGGAGCCGGAGTTGTATCTGGAGGCGCTGCAGAAATTCCTGAAATTGCCCGCCTGACGCAGCGCACTCGCCCTATTCCTTCAGCATCTTCAACGAGCCTTCCAGATACACCTCTTGCCGCGGCGCCGCGATGAAGATGCCGTTTTCGTCGAACAGCTCGGCGATGCGGAAGCGCAGGTCCGAGCGGATCGTGCGCAGGTCCGAGTCGCCGTTGATCCAGAAATACAGCTCGAAGATCAGTGAGCTGTCGCCGAAGTCTTCGAAGATAACGAGCGGCGCCGGCATCCGGATGATTTCCGCATGTTCCGACGCGGCCTTGTAGATCAGCTCCTCGACTTTCTTCAGGGGCGAATCATAGGCGACACCCACGCGCACGGTGCTGCGCGCCAGCTTGTCGACCAGCGTGGAGTTGACGAGTCGGCTCTCCAGCAAGTGGCTGTTCGGCACGAGGATGTGCACGCCATCGGCGCGCCGGATCAGCGTCGAGCGCGTGCTGATGGTTTCGACCATGCCTTTGACGTCGCCGAGCTCGATCGAGTCGCCGATGCGGATCGGCCGCTCCCACATAAGGATCCAGCCCGAGATGAAGTTGTTGATGATGTTCTGTGCGCCGAAGCCGACGCCGATCGCCACCGCGCCGGACACGAAGGTGAAGGCAGCCAGCGGAATGCCGAGCACACTGAGAATCAGCAGCGCGAGCAGGATATAAGCGCTGACAAGATAGATCCGGCGGACCAGCAGGATCAGGTCCTTGTCCCGCTGCATGCCAGTCATCTTCGCTACCAGCAGCGCTTCCACCCGGCGCACGAGGTAGAAACCGAGCAGGATTGTCAGCACCACGAGCAGTACCTGGCCGACAGTATAGGTGTGGCTGGCGCCGGTGAAGAGCGGGAAATTGACGAAGGCGAGGAACTGTTCCATGGCAAAATTCTGCTGGACTGGATGCAGCGCATGTTACCGCACCCGCCAGCGGATTCCCGCATACGCGCGTTTGTCCGGCGCGGCGATGAGTCGAGCGCCGCTTTTTGCTAGAGTGCCGGCATTCCCGATCCCGCCCGGCAGCCCCCATGACCCGTATCTACCATCACAACGATAGCCTCACGCACGACACTGGCCCACAGCACGCCGAGAATCCCGGCCGTATCAGCGTCATCATGGCAGCCCTGCGTGGCACGCACTTCACGCAGCCGCTGGATTATGTCGCGGCTCCGCTCGGCCGCGACGCGCAGGTGTTGCTGGCACACACTGAAGCGCATCTGCGGCTGATCAAGGCGAATGCGCCAACGGAGGGCCGGCGTCCGCTCGATCCCGACACCGTCATGTCGCCCGGCTCGCTGAATGCAGCGCTGCGCGGCGTCGGTGGGGCCTGCCTCGGGGTCGATGATCTCATGCAAGGCGCGACGAAACATGCCTTCTGCATCACGCGGCCGCCGGGGCATCACGCGACGCCAGATCGCGCCATGGGCTTCTGTCTGTTCAACCATGTTGCGGTTGCCGCGCTACACGCGATGCAACAGCATCGTTTGCAACGCGTCGCGATCGTCGACTTCGACGTGCATCATGGCAACGGCACGCAGGACATCCTGAACGGCAGGGCCGGCATGCTGTATGTCTCGACGCACCAGAGCCCGCTGTATCCCGGCACCGGCAGGGAAGAAGAGAACCGCAAGGGCAACATCCACAACGTGCCGCTGCCCGCTGGCACCGGCGATGACAGCTACCGGCAGATCTTTACCGACGAAGTATTGCCTGAACTCGCCGCGTTCAAACCACAGTTATTGCTCGTCTCCGCCGGCTTCGATGCGCACAAGGCCGACCCGCTGGCCGGCATCGCGCTGACGGAAACAACCTACGCATGGCTCGGCCGACAATTACGACAGGCCGCGAACGAATACGCGCAAGGGCGGCTGCTGTCGGTACTGGAAGGCGGCTACAACCTGGACGTGCTCGGCGCCAGCGTCGCCGCATATATCGAAGGTGCGGGCTAACGGATCGGGAAGTCGAAGTAGGTTTCAGGATAAGGCTCGGCGCGCAGCGTGAAGTGCCACCACTCCTCCTCCACGGCCGCAAAGCCATGCTTCTCCATGATGCTGCGCAACAGCAGGCGGTTGGCGCGCTGCTGTGGCGTGACCTCCAGCGAGGCCGGCCACGACATCGGGTCGAAGAAGTCGAATGGCGTGCCCATGTCGAGCTCGGCGAAGGTGTAGCTGTCGATCAGGGTGAGATCGACGGTGCTGCCGCGCGAGTGACTCGACAGTTCGAACAGGTACCCGTTCGGAAAAATATCTTCCTTGGCGATGTTCGGGTAATAGGCCTGCTTCGTGCGGACATCGGCTGCGTCATGCGCCCAGCGTACAAAATGATCGACCGCGCGCTGTGGACGATAAGCATCGAAAACCTTGAGCTCGAGGTTCGCGTACGCGAGTTCGTGCTGCACGTCCTTCAGCGCAAGCGCGAGTTCAAGCGTGCCGATCAGCCGTTCGGCTTCGTAGCCCGGCACCGGGTCGCCGATGAAATTATTCGTCGAGAAATAGCGCACATCCTGCACCAGCTGCGGAATCAGCTCGCGCAGCTCGATGAAGTTGTCGGGGATTTCCGCGTTGTGTTCGATAGCCGAGAACGAAAACATCTTAGTCCTGGTCGAAACGGCCGGAGCTCTGGCCATTGAAGCTCGTCGTGGACAGCCACTGGAATGTCGCGTCGAACAGACTTTCGGCGTCACGCTCCCACATCGCGTTGTGCGACGAGCAATGCATCTCCAGCAGCACCTTACGTTCGGCGCCGAGATCTGCATACATTTCGCGGACCCGTTCCGGGTTGACCTGGCCGTCGTGCGTGCCAATGACGAGCAGCATCGGCGTTTGTGTTTGCGCGACTATGTCCGGGGTCCAGCCGAAAGTCGGCGTGCGCGGCGCGCGCCGCACGCCACCGTTGTTGCCCCAGGTTGCGCCGACCGGATCGGAGGTCAGCATGTCGGCCCAGATCGCGTCGGCCACCGCCGGATCGTACTGGTCTTCACAGCCAATCTGGCGCTCCCAGTTGGCGATGAAGTCCGCGCGCGACTGCTTCGTCATGACGACGCCGGGAATGCCGGCGGCCTCCGCCGTGGCCGGGGCGGTACGGTTGTATGCCGGCGCCAGCAGCACGACGTTGCCGATGTTTTCAGGATGCAGCGCCACGTAACCCGCCGAGCGCGGTCCGCCCTGCGACCAGCCGACGAGGTGCACACGCTCGACGCTGTAACGCGCTTTCAACCACTCAACGACGGCGTCGATGTCGTTCCAGTCGGACGCCATCGTCGTCGCGGCATCGGGATGCGAGGGCGGACACGCGGCGCCGAATTCCTGGACCTGCTGTTCCTCGGACAGATTGCAGCGGTCGTTCATGACGAGAGGGCGCGTCGACGGGCCGTAGCCGGTCATGTCCATCGCGAAGCTGTGGAACCCACGCTCGGCGAGATAGCCCATCCAGCTGTAGCCGGTGACTGGAACGTCGAAGCCGACCTCGGCCGGCGTGCCGGCGCCGTGGATGAAGAGCACAATCTTGCCGTCGATATCGCTGTCGAGATCGGGAATGCCAGCGCTGACCTGCCGCACGTAGAGCAGGCCGGTCTGGCCCTGCATCGATGGGACCGTGGAGACGACGGGTACGTAGTGATCGATACGCGTCAGGTCCTGCGCCAGTGCGCTGTCGACGCAGGCCAGGACACCGCACAGCGCGAGCGTGAAGCTGGGTTTGTTTCGCATAGTCATTGTTGTCGCCATAGTCAGCCGGTTCGGGAGTCAGCAAGCCTATCCAGCCCGGCAGGCGGCTTCAAGCCGTTTGACTCATCACCGACGACAGGCGAATAATCCGGTCCGTTCCCTCCTCTTCCACTATAAAAACGAGGCACCACACAATGTCCAGGCCCGCCCAGCATTCCAGCCCCGAGGTCCCCTTCTCCCGCCGCGACGCACTCAAGACCGGCCTGTCCATGGCTGCGCTGGCGGCTAGCGCGGGTTTGCCATTCTGGTCGCAACTTGCACTCGGCGCCGAGGATGAGCTCGTACCTTTCACGGACATGCCTGACTTCGTGGCGCCGCCGGTCGCGCCTGGCGCCATTCACTATCTCGACACGCGCGGTATCAGCCAGTTCTACACGCCCAACGACGACTTCTACATCGTGCAGCACTATAACCAGCCGCAAATCGCCGAGGCCGACTACCGGCTGCGCGTGACCGGCCTCGTCAGCAAGACCATGGAACTGACGCTCGCCGACATCAAGGCGCGCCCGCGCGTGGAAATCGACGCGGGCTTCGAATGCGGCGGCAACCGCGACACCATCTTCCAGGGCCTCATCGGCAATGCCCGCTGGGCCGGTACGCCCTTGCGCGCGCTGCTTGAGGAAGCCGGCGTGGATCCCGCCGGCGTCGAAGTCGTGTTCTATGGCTACGACAAGGGCATGGAGACCGTGCGCGACCTCAGCATCGAACAGGCCTTCGGTCGCAGCCTGCACATCAGCAACGCAATGAATCCGGACATCCTGCTCGCATACGAAATGAACGGCGAACCCTTGCCGCTGTATCACGGCGCCCCGCTGCGCGTCCTCGTGCCGGGCTGGTACGGTGTTGCCAACGTCAAATGGCTCAGCCAGATTCACGTGCAGGACACACGCTACATGGGCCGCTTCATGGCACGCGACTACGTCACGCTGCAGAAGACGGACGTCGGCGGCGAAGAGCGTTGGGAAGAGCGTTCCGTGACGCGCATCCAGCTGAAGTCCTCGATCGTGCGCGTGACGAAGAGCGGCACTGCGCATAATGTCATGGGCTTCGTGCTCAACGACGGCACGCCGCTGCGCGCCGTGGAAGTCAGCATCGACGGCGGCCCCTGGCAGCAGGCGACGATAGATCCAGCCTCGAGCAAGTATTCGTGGAAGCTGTTCAACTTTGCGTGGGCGGACGCGACGCTCGGTGAACACACGCTGGTTTCGCGCGCCATCGACGAGAGCGGCAAGGTCCAGCTCACCGTCGCAGAAATGCCGGAGAAACCGACACGCTGGGAAAACTACGCGCAGTTCCCACGCAAGGTCATGATCTAGGGGAGCTCCAACCGTCCTTTGCAAGAGAGACCAACCCCATTCCTTCGCTGCATCGGGACGCCAGATCCCAATGCGGCAAGGTGGTCTATCTGAACCCTCGAGCTTTTTACTACTCGCGCTCACACCAGCTTGCACATATCCTTCTCACATGCGGCTGCATAAGCGGCGCTTTCGACTTGCAAGGTGACGTGTGCAATGCCGAAGCGCAGCTGCAGCATCGCGGTTGCGTCGTGCAGCAGTGTGTCCCGGGCAGTGCCGGGCGCCAGCACCACGTGCGCGGTCAGCGCCGTCTCCAGGCTTGCCAGCGCCCACACATGCAGATCATGCAGACTGTCGACGCCCGGCAGTTCAAGCAGGGCCTTGCGTACTCCCGCGAGCTCGATGTGCGCCGGCACGCCGTCAAACAGCAGGTGCAAAGACTGCCGGAACAGCGACCAGGTGCCGACGACAATCACGAGTGCGATCACAAGACTGATCACCGGATCGATCCACACCCAGCCCTGCCAGAGGTAGAGGGCGCCTGACACGACCACCGCGAGCGACACCAGCGCATCCGCCGCCATGTGTAGATAGGCGCCGCGAATGTTCACGTCGCTCTTGTGCGCGCCATGGAACAACAGCGCGGTGATCGTGTTGATCACCACGCCGATTCCGGCGACGACCATCATCGTGCCCGCGGCCACCGCTGGCGGCGATTGCAGGCGCGCAAGGGCTTCCCAGACAAGCGAGCCCTGTGCCACGAGCAGGATCACGGCATTGGCGAAGCCGGCATGCGCATGGTGCGCATGCGCTTCGTGTGCGTGATGATGCTCGTGGCCTTGGGATCGGGACATGAGGCCGTCGATCCCCTCTTGCTAGGCCATGTTGCGGATCGGCACGACGGGATTGACCTCGGCGTCGTAGTCGACGCCGGGCACGTTGAA
>JBEGWB010000161.1:0-32174 GCA_041178065.1 Pseudomonadota bacterium
GCTTACGCTGGAGCTGTTGTCGGATGTGCAGGCAGCGGTTGCCGGCGTTGGACGCTATACGGGTGAAATTATCGAGTTCGTGTCGGACGAGGAGTTCATATTCGAAGGCGCGCTGTTCAAAAAGATCTGAGCGATGAGAGTAGCAGTGCCGGCATCCTTGCCAGCACTGCTGATTACCTGCTTACGGTTTCGCGTTCTGCAATTTCAGTTCTTCCAGTTGTCTGCGGTGGGCGTCGCTGTCAGGGAATAGCTTCACGAGCCTGGCCGTAACCGCTTCCGCGGCTTCGTAGTCCTCACGTTGAACATGCAGCGACGCGAGTATCGCCAGCCAGCCTTTCTGTGCTTCGTCCCCGGCAAGATCCACTGCCTGCTGCGCGTGCGGAAGCGCACTGTCGAACATTTCCTGGTAGAAATAGGCCATGGCCAGCAGGTAGTGGGCAGCCGGCTTCGGTGGGACCTCGAAAGCGATCCAGGCTTCGAGGGCGGTGGCAGCTTCAGCATATTTCTCTTCCTGCATATACAGCTGCGTCTGCCGGTAACGCATTGTCGAGACTTCCTGTTCGTTCAAACCGCCAGATTCGATGGAGAGCTGCAGCTGCTCGCGCGCGGCGGGATAGTTTTCATCGACCATCTCCAGGTTGAACATCAGCTGATGAACACGGCTCGCTTCGAAAGCGGTGAGTTCGCCTTCCTGGAGAAGCTGCAGTGTCGGCTGCAGCGTGGCGCGCGCCTCGGCGAACTTGTCGCCGTTGAGCAGCCGGATCGCTTCCGACAGGTTGCTCCCGACGCTCTGTGAAACGGGGCGATTCTGTTGTTCCGACGGCGTGGCCTGCTCTTGCTCCGCCGCGACTGCGGCCGAGCTGACGAGTTCCGCGAAGCTGATCGTCAGCGAGGCACCGAACAGCGCTAGCAGCATCAGGCTGAACAGCGTCCTTGCAGGATTGCTTGCGGTAACGAGGTGATGCTTGATCATGAGGCTTCTCTCCTTGAGGTCGCGCAGGTTGTCCCAGGCGGAAAGCGCGGGGCGCGGCGTAGTGGCGGTTTGCGTGCCGAGTGAATCGAGCAGGGTCCTGGCATAGCGCTTCTGTTGTTCGTGCGTGCAGGCACCGAGCGCGAGCGCGTCGCAGGACAACTCCTGGTCGAGGCGGAGGTAGCGCCATGCCAGGAGTACGAGCGGGTTCGTCCAGAACAGTGCCAGCAGCAACAGCGCGCAGAGATTCCAGCAGTTGTCCCTGCGCCGCAGGTGTACCGCTTCATGCGCGAGGATGATGTGGCGCTGGTTACTGTCGTAGCGCCAGCTGAAATCGCGCGGCAGCAGCAAGGCCGGCCTGACAACACCGAACAAGGCAGCGCTGCTCATGCCTTGCAGGCACAGTACCGGTATCTGCGCATCGAAATGCGCGGCTACACCAGTGTCCTGTTGCTCGGCAGCAGACAGCGGGGCTCCAAGCTTGCGTACCTGCCGCGAAAAATCCAGCCAGCGTCTACCGTGCCACACGACAAGCGCAATGGTGCCGGCGGCCCACACGAGCGCGAGCGTGGTCCATCCGTACCGGGCAAGGCTGCCGCTGGATGCCAGCGCAACACCACTGGCATCCAGCGTGAACGGCAGCAGTTCGAGCTGCATGAATTGTTGCAATGCGCCCGACGTTTGTTCGCCCGCGGCGCCGGCGCTCGTGAGCTTCGCCAGCAGGCTGAGCAACGCGGGGCCGAATACATAGAAGGGCAGCCATAACAACGGCAGTAACCACAGGCGGTAACACGCAGCCGCACCGAGCCAGGTGCGCACCGGTTTGCGCAGCAGCAGGATCAGGCCGAGCTGCAGGGCGAGCATCAGGGAAAACGCAAGCCATTGTTGCGCGAGGTATGCCAGTTCAGTCGTCATTGTCGGCCTCCAGCTTATCCACAAGCTGCCGCAGTTCCTCGATCTGCTTGTCGCTGAGTTTTTTCTGGCTGGAGAAGAACGATACCAGCGGCGACAGTTCTCCGTCGAAGAACTTGTTGAGGAAGGATTCGGTCTTGAGGCGATAGAAGTCTGCCTTCCTGACCACCGGGATGTACAGGTACTTGCGATTCTCTTCCTTGTAGCGCAACGCACCCTTGTTCAGCAGGCGGTTGATCAGCGTCTTGATCGTCTTCGGATGCGCATTACCGCTCTTCTCCATGCGCTCGATGATCCCCTGTGCTGATAGCGGCGCCTCTTCCCACAACTGGCGCAACACTTCTACTTCAGCATCGGAAATGGATGCGATGATTTCTTTCATACTGGCCATGAATACTCCTCCCTGTACCTTGTGATTACAACTGGAATCTATGATTACACGCGTAATCAAAAAGACGCAAGCACATTATTGTCACTTTTGTGCCGGGTGTGCGGGAGTACTGCGGTCAGATCGGTCAGCAATCGGGGAAGGGGTTTCAGCCAGGTGCACTATGCGCCTGGCCGAGCTCCGCTCAGACGAAAAGCGGGCAAAATGCAGGTCGACGATTACGCGCGAGGGACCTGGTGGGCTTCACTACTGCACCTGCAGAGCTGTGAGCAGCTTGTCGAGGTTCTGCTGCAGACTACCTTTGAAATCCTCGGTGGTTTCGAGCGTATCGAGCACGACCAGCGTGGCGCCGGCAGCGCTGATGGCTTCGATGATTTCCGCCGAAGGTTCCCACTTATGGATGACGACTTTCGCGCCGGAGCTCTGGATGGCTGCGGTGACCGTCGCGTAGTCTTCTGGCGTCCAGTCGATGTCCTGCTTGACGAAGTAGTCGTCGACGAAGAGGCCGACGTCGCTCGTCAGGTAAACGAATTCATCGGCCAGCGCGTAGACGAAGGGATCATCGACATCGACGAAGCGCTGTTCGAAATCCGACTTCAGCTGCAGGTAAGCTGCCTTCTCGCGCTCCATGTTCGCCTTCAGCGTGGCCGCGTCCGCTGGATACAGGCGCTGCAGGTCGCTGCCGACGATGTCGAGTACGCGGATGACGTTTGAGGGGCTCAGCCAGAAGTAAGGCGATACCGCATTCGTCACCGGCGAGCTGGCGACGGACACGCCATCGAGCTGATGCGACCAGGGCTTGCTTGCATCGATATTGACGACACGGATGTTGTAGGCGCGCGCCGTCGTGTAGAAGGGATCGGCCGTCCACAGCCTGCCAATGCCGATGACGGCGTCGGCTTTCGCGAAGGTTTCCGCGTAGCGTTCAGCCTGGCGCGTGAAGACGGTGACTTGCGATTGCATCGTGCGCGGGGCTTCGGGGAGCAACTGCAGGTCGATACCGGTGTTCTCGACCAGCGGCAGGGTCAGCTGGTAGATCGGAGCCATCGCCGTCAGCACCAGCGGACGCTCCGCCGCTTCCTGCGCGGTAGCCGCCATGCATGCCACGAGGCAAAAGGCCAGCCATGCAGTCAGCAAGCGTTTCATACACGCGCCTCGCGAAAGCCCGGCAGCACATTGCGCAGGATGGTCGTGATGATGAAGAAACCCGCGGCGACCATGACGATCGCGCCACCGGAGGGAACCGGGATATCCCACTGCATCGGAATGATGATGCCGCCGAGGCAGCTCAGTGTCGCAATCGCCATCGTCGTGTAGACGAAACCACCGAGGCTGCGCGTGAGGTTGCGCGCTGCTGCCGCGGGAATCAGCATCAGGGCTTCGACGAGCACGGCGCCGATGATTTTCACGCAGGCAACCGTGATCAGCGTGACGAGGATGATGAACAGGTATTCGATCGCCTGTACGTTGATGCCACGCACCTGTGCGAGGCTGGGGTTCAGGCTGCCGAGCAGCATGCGGTTGTAGAAGGGCAGGCCGAGGACGATCGTCAGCAGGGTGATCACCAACAGCACGTTCATGTCGAGGTCGTTGACGGTCAGGATCGAACCAAACATGACGCTTTCGAGAATGTGCGTATTGACGCGCGCCGACACGTACAGCACCAGCGAGGCACCAATGGCGAGCGAGATCGACAGGAACACGCCAATCAGCGCATCGGACGACATCTTCGTGCGCGCCTTTGTATAGTTAAGCAGGATGCCGAAGGCGAGGCAGAAGCTGAACATCGATACATACGGCGCCGTGTAGGACTCGCCGATCAATACGCCGATGGCGACGCCGGTCAGCGCAGCATTGCCGATGGCCTGCGAGAAGAAAGCCATGCGCTTGGCGACGATCATCGTGCCGACACAACCGAGCAGCGGACCGATGATCAGCGCGCAGAACACCGCGTTGATGACGAACTCGTAGAAGAAGATACTCGGTAGCCAGTCGGCGACGCTGAGGGCGATGGCGCTTTCGCGCATCCAGGTATAGAAAGCGGACATTACGCGGCCTCCGCTGCGGGTTTCGGGAAGGCGCCGCGTTGCATGTCTGGCGTCAGTGTCGTTTCCGTCGGTCCGTGAGCGAGCACGCCGCGGTCGATCACCGTGAGGGTTTGCGCGAGGCGTTTGACCTGGTCGAGATCATGGTTGATCCACAGGATTGTCGTGCCGCTCGCATGTTCGTTGCGTATCAATTCCTCAAACAGCCGCGACCCGCCTTCATCGAGGCTCGTCATCGGTTCGTCGAGCACAAGCAGGGCTGGTGTCGGAATCAGTGCTTGCGCGAATAAGAGGCGCTGTCTTTCGCCGCCGGACAGCGAGCCGATCATGAACTTGCGCTTTGCCGTGAGGCCGACGCGTTCGAGCGCCGCGTCGATCAATAGCTTCTCGTCCTTACGCGTCGCCATGAAGGCAGGCTTGTTCTGGCTTAGCGCCGTCATGAAGTTGTCGATCGTCAGCGGCAGCGTGCGTTCCATCTCGATGAGCTGCGGCACGTAGCCGATCGTGCGCTGTTCCGCGCTCCAGTCGAAACGGATCGTGCCCTGGTGCGGCATCTGCCCGAGCAGGCAGCGCGCGGTCGAGGTCTTGCCGCCGCCGTTGGGCCCAACAAAGCAGTGCAGCGCACCGGAGGCAATCTGGAAGTTCATGTTGCTGAGGATGCGCGAAGCGCCGAGCCGCAGGCTCAGGTTGTCGACGTGGATCGAGGGGCCTTGCATGGTGTTCCTTCCAATTTTTGCAAAAGGTACAAACGGGGGACAGCCAGTTTTTACCTTTTGGTACTGTCCGGATTCAAATCGTGTGCTGGCAAGCGATGCCTGTCCCCGCTGGATATGCCACGGCTACAAACGCCACGGCTACAAACGCCATAGCTTCAGCCTGCCGTACTTTCGATCGCCATCTTCAGCTGCTCGAGGTTGTAGCGCATTTCGTCCTCGAACAGTGTCGGTGAATATTCGCCGTCGGAAATGTGCGAGAACGAGAACATCTTCACGCCGGTTTCAGTCTGGATGGTCTCGGCGAGCTTGCCGGCGAAGAACTTTTCGCCAAACAGCACGTTGACGCCCGCCGCCCTGATGTCGTCGATGGTCTGCGCGAGCTGGCGCGCGGTGGGTTCCACGCCATGGCGTGGCTCGATGACCGCGCTGATCTGCAGGCCGAACTCCTGCATGATGTAGCCGTAGGCGCCATGCATTGTCGCGGCGCGGAAGTTCGACGCGTCGAGCTGCGAAATCTGCTCGGTGTATTCGGCTTTCAGGCGGCGCAGGCGTGTTGCGTAGTCGCGGCCGTTGCGGCGATAGAGATCGGCATTGGCCGGATCCAGCTCGCCGAGCTTGCGCGCGATCTCGTAGACCTGCTGCACGGCGGTGATGGTCGAGATGAATGTGTGCGCGTTGACGCTGGTGTCTGTGGTGCCGGCAACCGGGATCAGCGATACGTTGTCGTTGGCGTAAATCAGCGGCACTTCGGAGCCGCCGGAGGCTTCGAGGATCTCGAAGGCCCATTCGTCATGCCCGATGCCATTGACGACGAGCGCGTCGAGCGACTGCGCGCGCTTGATGTCGTCGGGCAGCGGATTGTAGTTATGCGGGTTATAACCGGCGCCGATCAGCGGCACGATGTCGGCTTTGTCGCCGACGATGTTGGCAACGAAACTGTAGTAGGGATGCAGCGTGATGCCGACGGTGAGCTTCGCGCCGTTCTTGAATTGCGCCTGCGCGAGGCCGCTCGCGACCAGCGCCGCGAACAGGAAGAGTGCTTTCAACAAACTGCGTTTCATAACTGCCACCGTCGTTTCAGGCCAATTCGTCATTCCTGCGAACCCTGTGCCGAAGATCAGCGCAGGCGGAAGGCGGGAATCCTGCGCTTCAACCCTGATTCAGTCTTTCCACTTCATCGCGCCCGAAATACGGCACGACCTGTTTCCATCCGTGCAACACGATCGACGAAACCTTTGATGTTTCTGGCACCGCGATGTTCGTGTCGGGGTGCCACCAGATGCTGCTGCCATTGATCTGTGAATTACCGGCGTGCTTGTGGTCGATGATCAGCAGGAAGGCGCCCTGGCCTTCGATGGTTCCACCGCCGCCGTGGTACAGCGTCAGGCCTTGCGCTTCGCCTTCCTGCACGACGTCCTTCAGCGTCCACTGCAACGAGCCGTTTCGTTCCCAGCTCAGGTCGCGGTAGAAGGGCGGCAGCACCGCGTCCTGGAAATCCTGGTCGGCCGGCCAGTAGCCGTTGTAGTAATTCATGTAGTAGATCTCGTCGGCGGCGACGAGCAGTTCGTTGTAGATCGCCTGCGAAGCGCCTTGCAAGCCATCGTAGGCGCTAATCTGCCAGTCGAGGATTTCCTGCTCCTGCTCCTCGAGGCCGTAGGTTTCGGCATAGATGGCGGTCAGCAACACCAGCGTGACGAGCGCGAGTGCCAGCAGCGCGCCTTCCCAGCGGTTGACGCCGGGGGAAATGATCTGCGTGGCAGTGGCCGTGGACATCAGTGCTTACTCCGGAAGGTCCGTTGCCTGTACCCACAGGATCGCGTCCTGCGACAGCGGCATGCCCATGTACTCCGATTCCGGACCGACCGTCAGCGCGGCGAAGCCCCACCAGCCGGCCTTCGGCATCGAGAACGAAAACTCGCCGAGCTCATTGGTCATGATCACCATCGCTTCGAGCGAGGGATGCGGCGGATCGATGAGTCCCTGTTCGTCGAAACGGTTGTTGGCGACATCGAGCGGATGGTTGAGGTATTCGACTTCGACCTGCGTGAAGGGCACCGGGATGCCGTCGCTGAGGACAATGCCGCGGAACACGCCGCCGACCCAGTTGGCGTAGGGTTTGTTCAGCGCGTGGATTTCAGCGGGCAGGCCCAGCGTTTCACCCCAGTTGCCCGGCACGCCGCCGACGTTGATCATGACTTTCGAGAACTGCTGGATGTAGAGGCCTTCGCTGTGTTCGAGGTAGGGCTCGGGCTCGACGACGACCTGGTAGTCGCCCAGTGAGCGCATCTCGTTGCGCGGGATGTTCGCTTTCCATGCCGTCACGGTCGCGTCGCCGCTTTGCCACTGCAATTCTTCAAGGTACTGCGACAGATCCACTTCCTCGGTCGGTTCGCCGCGGCCGGCGCGCTTGACGTAGTAAAAACGCTGTGGCTTTGCCATCGGCATTGTCGGACCGCCGGCAAAGGCATGCGTGAACACGATGTGCATCGGGACATCGCTGGCGCGCAGCAGCGCAGTTTGCGGGGTATACATGACGACGAAGTGCGCATATGCGACAGGGCTCGCAGCAGCAAGCGTGCCGAGGGCGGCGCCGAACACGAGGCCGGGGAGTTTCAGTTTCATCGGTGACTACTCGGTTGAATGGATCAGATGATGTCGTCGCCGAGGACGGTCAGGCTGTGCTCTTCGCCGGAGGCGAAGACAACGGAGAACTCGCCAGCGGGGCGTGCCAGCACGATCGCGCCATCCGCATCGAGTTCACCCTGTTCGAGCACCTTGCCCTGCGCATCCACGACGCGGATCGCAACGCCCGCCGCCGAGGAGCCATCGGAAAACCCGCCTTCGCAGGTCATCGTGGCGTCGCCATTGTCGAAGCAATCAAACAGCGGGGTATGGGCTTGCGCCGACAGCGAGAAGAGCAGGCTCGACAGCAACAGGACAACGACAAACGTTTGCAGCTGGAACAGTTTCAATGCTTTTGCAGGGAGGACGGCGGCGGTACTCCGAACCGCATTGTTGCGGATGCCACTCGCGCTTTTACGGGTGAATGTGGATGCTTTGTGCATGTGCTCGCCCTCAGTGATGAAAACCATTTTGCATAGGCCCCGAAGCAAAGACAACGCCGGACAGCAGCGTGTTGCCTCAGAACGGTTAACTTAACGTTAACAGCAAAGCGGTGAACGCGGACTGAATCCCGGTTTCTCAGAGTTTGAGCAGGAAGCCGGTGGTGGCGCGCCGCAGCGCGAGTAGCGTGACGTCGTCGGCAAGGTTCTGGCTCTGGAAGGCATTGATCTCGCGCACCGCGGCCTCGCACAGTACCAGCGGACTGCTGCGCAGGTGTTTTTGCAGGAAGCTCCTCATGCGCGCCGCGCCGAAGAACTCGCCGTTCTTCGAGCGCGCTTCCGGGAAACCGTCGGTATACAGCAGCAAGGTGTCGCCCGGATGCAGCCGCAGTTCGGCGTTGCGGTACTCCTGGTGCTCGAGCATGCCGACGATCGTGCCGGTGGCTTCGCCTACCGTGCTTACCGCGCCGTCCTTCGTGATCATGAAGGGTGGCACGTGGCCGCCATTGGCATAGACGAGACGGCCGCTGGCAATGTTATAGCTGCCGAGGAAGATCGTGACGAAAGCCGCGCCTTTCTGGTTGTCGCGCAGGCGCTCGTTGGTTTCGCGCAGGATGTCGGCCGGCGACTTGCCGCTCTGGGCGAGGTCGCGCACGATGGTGCGGCACACCGCCATGACGAGCGCGGCGCTCATGCCCTTGCCGGAGACGTCGGCGATGACGAACACCAGTGTTTTCGGATTGACGAGGAAGAAGTCGAAGAAGTCGCCGGCCACGTGTTGCGCCGCCTGGTTGACCGCGTGCAGTTCGAATTCCTTGCGCTCGGGGAAGGGCGGGAACTCGGTGGGCAGCAGCGATCGCTGGGTTTCACGCGCCATGTGCCATTCGCGTTCCAGCAATTTTTGCGCGGCTTCCTGCTGGCTCTGGATGTCGATCTGCTTCTTCAGGTTCTTCAACATGCGGTTGAAGCCGATGCTGAGGCGACCGAGCTCGTCAAGGGACCGGATGTTTTCAATGGTCGTGTCGAGCTTGCCGCGCGCAACGTCCGACACCGCCGCTTCCAGTTTTTTGATTGGCCGCGCGATGCGCGAGCTCATGATCCACACAAGTCCAAAAATGAGCAGTACGGTCAACAACAGGCCGAGCACGGCGATATTGAGCTGCTCGCGCAGGGGCTGCGTCAGCACGCTTTCGGAATACATCGTCACGAGGAACCAGCCGGTCGATGGAATGGGCGCATGGATGATCCAGGTTTTGCCTGGCACGACTTCGCCGTCGAGCACGAGGTCGTTGACGACGCCGAGCCCGCTTTCGCCGTTGAGTATCGCGCGCTCCACGGCGGCGTAGTCGGGACTGGCCTGCTGCGCGCCAAACTCCTGCAGTGTCTCCGTGAGGGTCTGTTCCGGATGGTAGTGCGACACGAAGCGGCCTTCGGTGCTGATGATCATGAACTTGTCGCCGTCGAGCTGTGCGGACAGCACGCTGCTCAGTTCGTCGAGACGCAGATCGACCGTGGTGACGCCGATGAATTCGCCGGCGGGCTGCTCGCTACCCGGCTCCTCGCCGTGCAGCGCTTCGCCGCGGAAGATGGGATGCGAATAGGTCGTCATCGCGAGGTTGCCGGCGCCAGCGTCGTAGTAAGGCTCGGTCCAGAGGCCTTTCTGGGCATTCCTGACGGCCGAGTACCACTGCCACTTGCCATCGGTGTAGTCGTAGGCATCCGCACCGATATCCATGCGCTTGAGGTCGTGGTCATAGACGTACGGCGAGAACAGCGGCTTGTCGCGGAATATGCCGGGCTCGAAGGCAATCGCGGCGCCGTACAGCAGCGGGTTGTTGGCAATATTGCGGCTGAGGATGGCGTAGAGATCGTCTTCCTCGAGCGCGCGCTGGACACCGAGGAATACCGCGGTGCCTTCAGCGATACGCGCCAGCGCGCGCATTTCGTTGTTGATGCTGCGCGCAAGCAGGTCGAGTTCGCGCAGGCGCTGCTCCTGCAGGGTGGCGGTCGCCGACGCGTTAACCCGTTGCAGGGTCGGTCCCATGACGATACCGGCGATGACCAGCAGCGGGAGAATGATCGAGATGATCAGTTTCCAGCGAATGGAGAACGCAATCCTAATGGTACTTCTCCACGCGCGCGTCTTTGGCGGAAATGAAGGAATAGGCCGCAAGTGGATTCCGGTCGAGCAGGCGGCGGCGCAACATGTCGAGCGCGACCGCGCAGCTCATCGTGCGCACCAGCGTGCGCGAGCGCTGGCCGAGCGCCACGGTTTGTACCCAGCAGCTTTCCCGATCGGCCAGTGCGATGACCACGGTGCCTACTGGCTTCTCCGCGCTGCCGCCGTCGGGACCGGCAATACCCGTGATCGCGAGCGCGAAATCGGTATCGCCGGTGGACTGCGCTCCGCGTGCCATGGCCAGCGCGCATTCGGTCGAAACAGCGCCGTGGGTCTCGAGGACTTGCATCGGCACGCCGAGCAGCCTGTGCTTGGCTTCGTTCGAGTAGGTGACGAGTCCCTGCATGAGATAGTTCGAGCTGCCGGCGTGTTCGACCAGCAAGCTCGACAGCATGCCACCTGTACAGGACTCGGCGAGCGCCAGTGTGTAGCCGCTGTCGCGCAACATGTTGTGCAGCTCTTCGGGGATCGAGGGAAAACGCTCCGTCACGACGGCGTCATCGAGCAGGCTGCGCAATGCGCTGAGATAGGCATCCATTTCTGACAATGCAGCTGCGCCGCGCGCGAATACCTTGATTTCGACATGCGGGGCCGACGGACGGTAACCGAGCGTGATGCCAGCCGGCACCGGCAACTTGCTGACGCGATCCGCGAGCGTGGATTCGCCATGGCCGATCGTGAGGAATTTGTGCAGTCGTGTCTTCAGGTCGGGCGCGAAGTTCTGGCGGATGAAAGGCACGAACTGCTCAGTGACCATCTGCTTGAACTCGAAGGGCACGCCGGGCGTGAAGAACAGCCATGCGCGATTCAACTTGATGCGAAATCCGGGCGCGGAACCGGCGGGGTTGTCGACCAGGATGGCGCCTTCGGGCACGAGGCACTGCTTGAGGTTGCTCTGCGACATCGTGCGCCCGCGCCGTGCAAACCAGTCCTGCAGGTGCAGGCGCCAGTGCTGGTTTTCGACGAGTGGAACGCCGGCGGCTTTCGCCATTGCTTCGGCACTGAGATCGTCGCTGGTAGGGCCGAGGCCGCCGTTGACGAGGATGGCATCGGCCGTGTGGCTGCGTTCGGTGAAGATGCGGACGAGGTCGGCCATGCGATCGCCGACGGTGGTGCGCTGCTGCAACTCGATGCCGAGACTCATCATCGTGTCGGCAAACCACGCAGCGTTGGTGTCGGTGATTTGTCCGGAGAGCACTTCCTCGCCGGTACTGATCATTTCAAGCTGCATGGCTTGCACCGGTAGTGGGCGTGTGACTGGTTCGCGCCACGGGAGGGACGCGCGAGGCGCTAGCTTCGGCGGCCTGGGGTAAAGAATCCTTGCTGACTATGCCTTGTCGTCGTCGAGTTCGGCGGCGATGCTCAGCAGACGTTTGCCTGCCTCGACGGATACATCGTCTGGAATTTCCAGCGTGCCAAGCATCCACTCGGCCTTTTCCGCCGGGCTCTTGTCAGCGCTCTTGCCGGCAACTTCGGCGCCCGCCTTTGCGGGAGCGCTGAGTGCGCTCATGCCAGTGACGAGGTTCATGCAACGGATGCGCTTGAATTTGTCGGCATTGTCGACATTTTCATCTTTGAGACGCGCGGTGACTTCGAACAGCGCCCAGGTGCCGTCAGCGGATTGCCAGAAGAAGTCGGTGGCGGCGCGGGCTGCTTTCAGCTCGGCATCCAGCGTTTCCTTCGTGGTCGTGGTTTCCTTCAGATCCTTGCGGGCGCTAACCAGGGCCTTGTTGATGGCCTGGTTGTCGTTGGCCTGTTCGCGCGATTTTTCCTTGAGGTCGGCGACCTGGCGTTTCAGGCGCTGCGGATCCAGCGCTTTGAGTTCGCGCAGTTCGTCCTGTGCCGTTTTCAGCTCGGCGCGCAGTTTCGACACTTCTTTCTTGATGAGGCTTTCTTTCTTGTCGCCGTCGACGAGCTGCTCAAGGCGCTCCATGGCGACCTGGGTACGCAGGGCCTCAAATTCGGCTTCGATGCCGGCGAAATGGTCGAACTGCTTTTCGAGGTGTTCGAAGTCCTTCTTCTGCTCGAGCAGGTCATCGCGCAGCTTTTTTTCGACAAGCTTCTCCCGTTCGAGCTGATCCAGGAGCTGGGTCTTTTCCTCTTCCAGTTTGCTTATTTCTGCTTTGAGTGCGCTGCTGCTGCGCAGCTCCTTCAGACTTAATACCTGGGCCATAGCGGGACTTACGACTTAGCTCTGCTGGTGAAGGGATCTGGGGAAAAACGAGGCGCGCATTCTAGCATGGGGGACGCGGGCGCTGGCAAGGTAAAGCCGGTGGCGGGGCAGCTTTCTACGGCAGCTTGTGCAGGAATTCGGAAAGAAAGCCGGTTTTCGGTGCGCGGGGCAAGCCGGAAGGCGGGGCAACAAGGCGCTGGCCCGCCCTCAGGGCTGATCAAACTTCAGGTTCGGGGGCGGTCCTGGCCTTCATCTGCGTCAGCAGACCGTCGACTCCGTCGCGGCTGACAATGGCGCCGTATGTGTCGCGATACGAGCTCACCATGCTGACGTTCTCGACTTCAACGTCGTACAGGAACCAGCCACTGTCCTTTTTACGCAGCTTGTAGTTGACCGGGATCTTGCCCTGGGCGGCATTAACGACCGAAAACACGGTAGCGCGGTCGTTGCGGACCTCTTCCTTCGTAAAGTCGATCGTTTCGCTGGTGTAGGCATCAAGGCGTTCGAGATAGGTATCTTCGATGGTTTGCAGCAGCAGCGCCTTGAACTCATTGCGCTGTTCCGGCGTCGCCGTGCGCCAGTGGTTGCCCAATACGCTCTGAGCCATTGCGGTATCGTCGAAGCCGGCTTTTACGCGAGCGCTGATGTCGGCACCGTCTTTGACGACGTCGAAATCCGGTTTGCGCAGTAACTCGAGCACCGGATCGACGACCGCCCTGACGGCGGCAGTGGCGCTGTCGGCGGCGGGTTCGGCTGCGGCAAGTGGCAATGCGAAGAACATCAGGCTTAGCGCTGCCAGGCCCGTGCGCAGCCAGGTGGCGGGGCTGGCCTTATTGAGGTGCTTGATCATCGGTGGCTCCTTTCTGAATCTGGATGCAGGCAGTCCGGGGGACTGCTCTGGCGTGGTTTCGGCGGCAATTATACAGATGCCTTCGGCGCTGCTTGAGGGGCGAGACTGCGGGTTTACCCTGTTCCTGCGGCCTATTTCACCCCAATTGTGATGAATCGGCACTGAACCGGATTACGCGCGTGACGGAGGCGGGAGCGGCTTACTCGCTTCAGCGACCCGGGCGCGGAACAGCACGGACGCGGACTACCTGGTGCTATCCCGCGCAGTTACTGAGCGACACGACCGGCGCGGTTTTGCGTCCACGCGCTGCGGAAGAAGGTATAGGGGTCCAGCGAGCTGTCGTACAAGGACTCGTAGGTATCGCGATCCAGCGACAGTGCGAGTTCGGCCTCCGTGATCCTGGCCGCGGCGATTTCGTCGGCGTTGAGGTTGTCGTAGACCGGGTTTAACACGCCTGTGCCAATCATGCCGACGGTTTCGCGCAGGCTCGAAGACCCGATCAAGGGGAGCACGAGGTAGAAGCCATGGCCGACGCCATAGCGGCCCAGTGTCTGGCCGATATCTTCCTCGTCCTGCACGAGGCCGACATCCGTTGCGACATCGAGAAAGCCTCCGAGGCCTGCCGTGGTGTTCAGCACGAAGCGGCCGAACTCGGTGCCGAAGTTGCGCACATCGCCTTGTAGCAGGGCACTGACGGACGAAACTGGCGCACCGAGGTTCGTGAAGAAGTTGCGGCCGCCTACACGCACCGGTTCGGGTATCACGCGCAATCCGCGCGCGATCGGTTTCAGCACGCCGCGGTAGGCCTTGTCGTTGAAGCTGAAGATCGCGCGGTTCATCCCTTCGAGCGGATCGGCAATCGCGGCGCTTGCCGAGTCGCTGGTTTCGCTTTCGTCGAATACGAAAAATTCTTCCTCTTCTTCTGCCCCGCTTGCGTCGACTTCGGGCTGGGACTCGGCCGGCGCCGGCGCGGCGATATCCTGCGCCGTCACCGCGACGGGTGCCGACAACAGCGTGAGCAACAGCAGGCGCGCGACAATATCTTTATGCATGACAGACTCCATGAGTTCAGCCTTCACCCGGCGCGCCGGAGAAGATGTACTTGCTGACAAGTTCCTCGAGGCTCACGGCCGATTCCGTCTCGTACAGTTCCGAGCCATCCGTCAGCAGCTCTTCGAAGCCCCCTGGCGTCAGCTTGACGAATTTCTCGCCAATGATGCCCTGCGTGCGGATCGACGCGATCGCATCCTCCTGCACCGGTACGCCCTCGTTGATGCGCAGCGTGACGATGGCCTCATAGCTTTCCGGGTCGAAGTCGATGGCATTGACGAGGCCGATGCGCACGCCGGCTGCTTCGACGATCGCCCCGACCTGCAAACCGGAAATATTCGCGAAGCGCGCGGTCAGCGTGTAGCCCGGCTGTTCGCCGAAGCGCGCGCCGCCGATCGTAACGGCCATGTAGGTAAAGGCGGCGATACCGAGCATGACGAAGATGCCCGTCAGCAGTTGTACATTGAGTTTGCCCATAAATTTCTCCTCCCGCATTTCCCGGACCAAAGCCTCAGGACATCAGAGCGCCAATAATGAAGTCGCTGAACAGTACTGAAATCGATGCCAGCACGACCGCGTCGGTCGTCACGTGGCTGACGCCCTCGGCGCCCTGCGTACCCTGTTTCGACAGGTGCATGTAATAGCCTTTTGCGCAGCAGATCAGCGTAATCAGTACGCCAAAGATCAGCGATTTGACGAGGCCGAGGCGCACGTCCTCCCAGTCGAGGATGTCGATCATGCTGTTCATGTAGGCGCCGTCGGACATGCCGAACATGATCACGCCAACGAAATAGCCGCCGAAAATCGCCACGAAATCAAAGATCGCCGTCAGCAGGGGCACGGACAGCAGTCCCGCGAGGACACGCGGCAGCACGAGGTATTTGTCGGGATGTATCGCCATGCATTCGAGCGCATCGACCTGCTCGGAGATCCGCATGATGCCGAGTTCCGCGCATATCGCCGAGCCGGCGCGGCCAACGACCATCAGCGCTGTCATGACCGGCCCCAGCTCGCGCACCACGCTCAGGACCACGCCAGCGCCGAGCAGGTTCACCGACGCGAAGCGCTCCAGGATGTTATAGAACGCGAGGCCGAGCACCATGCCGATCGTGAGGCCGGAAACCACGATGACCGTCAGCGAGCGAACGCCGATGAAGTAGACCTGCCGCACGATCGGGTACAGGCGATACGGCGGCTGGAACAACTGCCAAAGCACGAGCAACAGCAGGTTGAAGGTACGGCCTGCCTGTTCGACGACATCCAGCGTGCCAGCGCCGAGGTTCTCGATTTTCGTGACGATACTCATGCCTTGTCCTCCGGCTCTGGCGCTTCGCCCATCAATGCGCGCAGGTGTGCATCGGTGTCGAGCACGTTTTCGCGCGGCTTGCGGTTCAGCAGCGCCTGGATTTCCGGCTTCGGCGAGGTTCGGATCTGCTGCGGCGTACCGCTTTCCAGCACTCTGCCGGTGCCAAGGATCGTGATGCGGTCGGCGATCTTGAAGGCGCTCTCGAGTTCGTGCGTCACCACCACGATTGTCATCTGCAGCGTGTTCTTCAGCATCAGGATCAGTTCGTCGAGTTCCGCCGAGGTTACCGGGTCGAGACCAGCGGAGGGTTCGTCGAAGAACAGCAACTTCGGATCCATGATCAGCGCGCGGGCCAGCGCCGTGCGCTTGGTCATGCCGCCCGACAACTCCGAAGGCATCAGGTGCTCGTGCGGCAGCATGTTGACCATGTCGAGCTTGATGCGCGTCATGATCTGGATGGTGTTCTCATCGAGCCTGGTGTGCTCGCGCAGGGCAAGCTGGATATTTTCGGCAACCGACATCGAGGTAAACAGTGCGCCGCCCTGGAAGGCCACCCCGGTTTGCTTGCGCATGGCGTACAGCTGCTTCTGGCTGGCTTTGGCGAGATTGGTGCCGAGCACATTGATGCTGCCCGATGTCGGCTTCTTCAGGCCGAGCATGCAGCGCAGCAGCGTACTCTTGCCGGTCCCGCTGCCGCCCATGATGACCATGATCCTGCCGGCGGGCACGTCGAGCGATACGCCATCGAGAATGCGGCGCACGCCGTAGTCCACGACAAGGTCGCGTACGGAGATCGCTGGATTGATGGGGGCGTGTTCGCTCATGGATTCCTGGTTGGATGGCTCAGGCTGCCTGCGGTAAATCGGGCTGTCGCGGTAAAGGGGCTTTATAGAGTGCCCGGGCCTGTTTGTAGCTCAGGGTTTTCCTGTAGGCCTATAACTGTTTCCTGAAGTCCTCGGCATTCGTGTACAGCTGGAAAATCTTGTCGAGGCGCGTCAGCGCGAGCACCTGCATGGCCGGCTTGCTGATGTTCAGCAGGCCGTATTCGAGTTTGGCGGATTTCGCGGTCTGGAAACCTTCGACGAGCGAGGCGATCCCGGAGCTGTCGATGTAGGCGACGCGCGCCATGTCGATCAGGAGGGGTTTGCCGGCCTTGAGCGTGGCGAGGATTTTCTCGCGCAGGTCGGGCGAATATTGCAGGTCGACCTCACCGGACAACTGCAGCAGGTCGAAACCGGCTTCAGACGTGATACTGCATTCCATACTGCTTCCTTTTCTAGTTGCCTTCGCCAGTTTTCTTCTGGCCATTCTTTACTACTACCCGCTTGCTCGACTGGGCTTTCGCCACGACCCGTTTGGGGCCTTTCGCACGCAGGCACTTCTTCATCTGCAGTATGTTGCCGCAGGTGCAGTCCACCAGTTTCACTTCGTCCATGATCTCGTTGATCAGGTGGCAGCCGAGGCCACCAGGACGGATTTCGTCCAGTGGCCGCGACTTCATTTCTTCAGCTCGTGTCTTGTGAGTGGCGAAGTCGGTGAGCCTGAAGGTCACGTCGTCGCCCTGTTTTTCCACTTCCAGGATGATGTCGCCACGCTGGTCGCGATAGGCATGCTGGATGATGTTCATACACGCTTCGCCGACCGCCAGCACGATGCAATTGACCAGTGCCTCGGGCTTGCCCAGCGGGGTCAGTGTTTCGCGCAACTTCTGCCTGACAGCGCACAACTGTTCCGGTTGCGCAGGGAATTGAAAGTCCAGAAGCTTCGTGGATTTCGTCATGGCCCGGAACGTGTTCTCGCTTGGTCAGGACTCTAGGGGTTTGCTTGCTGTCGCTTTCGAATCGTCGATCCGCAGGATCGTCAAATCGTCGAAGCTGTTTTCGTGTGACAAGTTGGGTCGTGATGCGTCCTGTGCGAACTGCTGCAGTCGTTGCTGCCGCGGTAAATGCTGGTACTTGCTGATCAGGGTCTGGAGCTTGCCGGGTTCATCGGGTTGTTTCAGCGCCCGCGCCAGTCCCTCAGATAGGCCGTCAGTATACAAATAGAGGCTGGCCTCTGCCAGCGACAAGCTGAGTTCCTCGAAGACCTGGTCCGGCAATATGAAGAGCGGCATGCGGCGCGATCATCGTCACGAATATGCCGCGCGTTGCGGATCGCGCGCGCCGCGCAAGCCGCCAGGATGCTGAGCATGTGCGCATCGACTTCATCGAACAGACCGTCGGGATTGTCGAGCGTCGGTCTCCTGTTGATGACCTCGGTGGCGCCGAGCCGCAGGTCGCGCACCTGCATACGTGACGTCTCCGTCGCGTGGATAGGGATGTGGTAAGCTGCGGGCCAACTGTGTGAGCGTCCAAGCCTGTGATTTTTGAGAAAAAAAACCTATTTGGCCGGCGCCGGCAGGCGATCCGTAACCAGCTGCTGCAGCCGCCTTCGATGCGCCAGCGAGGCCAGGCAAACTGGCCTGTGCTCGTCGCGCTGCAGGCCCTGCACCTGTTAGGCGCGGACGGTGGACACGGCCGCGCGCCGCGCGCATTTTTTACAGAACTGTGAGCGACTTGGCGCGCGCAGGACCTTGCGACAAGGAGCGGGCTTGCATGCCGAAGCCCGCCAGTGCGAAGCGGCAATCAGATCGTCAGGTGGCCAGTGCTGTCGCCAAAGCTTTCCTGTTCGACGCCGAGTTTGTCGAGCAGCGTCACCAGCAGGTTGGACATTGGCGTTCCGCTCGGCAACACCAGGTGGCGGTTGCCTTCGAGCGCGCCGCCGGCGCGGCCCGCGAGCACGATCGGCAGTGGATCGTGGTTGTGCGAATTGCCGTCGCTCATGCCGCTGCCGTACATGATCAGCGAGTTGTCCAGCAGCGTGCCCTCGCCATCGGGTGTGTTCTGCAGCTTGTCGAGGAAGTAGGCGAAGAGACCCACGTGGTAGCGGTTGATCAGCGCGAAGCGCGCTTTTGCGTCCTCGCTGTTGGAATGGTGCGACAGCGTGTGGAAGCCATCGCGCACGCCGCTGCCGGGGTACACGGCGCCGCTCAGTTCGTTGGCCAGCATGAAGGTCGAAATGCGGGTGATCTCGGTCTGCCAGGCCAGCACCTGCAGGTCGTACATCAGCTTGATGTGTTCCTCGACGTCGTCCGGAATGCCGGTTGGTTTGCCGGGCACGGCGATGTCATCGGTCACGCGCGCTGCAGCCTGCTGGATGCGGCGTTCGATTTCGCGCACGTCGGTCAGGAAAGAGTCGAGGCGGTTGCGGTCGGCGCTGGGCAGCTTGCGATCAAGCGTCGAGATCTGCTCGGTCACCGAGTCCAGCAGGCTCAGCGACTGTTCCCGGCGCGCATCGCGCTGCTCGGGCGTGGCACCATCGCCGAACAGCTGCTCGAACACGACCTGGGGATTGTTCTGCATTGGCAGCGGCGAAATCTCTGTCTGCCACGACAGCGTGTTGCGGTAAGCGCATGACAAGCCCTCGCCGCAGCTCAGGCTTGCTTCCTCGACCATCAGCTCCAGCGAAGGCAGCGGGGTCTCCTGGCCAATCTTGCGCGCGGCCACCTGGTCCATCGTGACGCCGAGCGTCGGCGTCGCGCCGGACTGGGCAAAGGCGCCGCTGAGGTAGGTCGAACACGAACGGTTATGGTTGCCGGTTGCGCCGCCTGGGCCATAGGCCAGCGGATGCATCAGGTTGGACAGCACGTTGATGTGCTCACGATGCGCTTCGAGCGGCGCGAGAATTTCGGAGAAGGTGAAGTTCTTGCCTTCGTCGCCAGGCGTCCAGCGCGACATCGTCGCGCCGTGCGGGAAATAGATCGCGCCAAAGCGCGTCCGCGACGCGCCCGCTGCGGTTTGCGCGAAGGCAGTAGCGGCCGGCAGCATCGACTCAAGCAGGGGCAGGGCCAGCACGGTGCCGGCTCCGCGCAACAGGGTACGGCGTGACAGATGTTTCCTGCTGATGTAGTTGGCCATGGCCTCGCTCCTATTGTGCTGTGTTTACAGCAACGGCTGCGTTGGGATCACTCTTGATGCGTTGGGTGAACTGCGGACTCTGCACGATCCCCATCACCAGCGCGGTGAAGGAGTGATCGCTGCCTTCGGCCGCGTGCATGACCGAACGCACGGTCGGCATGTCGTGATACTCCACGGCGCGGCCGAGCGCGTAAGTCAGCAGTTTTTCGGTAAAGGTACTGACAAACAGTTCCGAGCGCGTCATCAGCGCCGTGCGCAGGTCGTCCGCGCTCGCCACTGGCGTGCCGTCGACGAGCACGCCGGAAGTGTCGACATCGGAATCGCCATCTTTAACGCGCCAGGCGCCGATCGCATCGAAATTCTCCAGCGAGAAACCTACCGGGTCGATAACGCTGTGGCACGAACCGCACGAAGGATCCGAGCGGTGTTGTTCGAGGCGTTCACGCACCGAGCTCGTCAGCACGACGCTGCCGTCGCCATCGAGGTTGGTCTCGACGCCCGGCGGCGGATCCGGCACCGGCGCGCTAAGCAGGTTGCCGAGAATCCAGCTGCCGCGAATCACCGGCGAGGTGCGGCTTGCCGTGGAGGTCACCGTCAGGATGCTGCCGTGCCCGAGCAGGCCGCGGCGCGGATTGTCGGCTGGATAGGCCACCTTGCGGAAGTGCGAGCCGCGGACGCCATCAATGCCATAGTGTTCAGCGAGGCGCTCGTTGAGGAAGGTGTAATCGGCTGTCAGCAGCTCGGTAACGGGCCGATCTTCGGCGATGACGTTGCCGAACAGCAGCTCCGTTTCCTCGATGAAGGCCTGGCGCAGGTTCTCGTCGAAGTCGCTGTCTTCCGGCGTGACGTCGTTGAGTGCACGCAAGTAAAGCCACTGGCCGGCAAAGTTGTCGACGAGTGCCTGCGCTTTCGGATCTGCCAGCATGCGCAGTACCTGCTCGCGCAGCACGCCCGCGTCGCTCAATTTATTTTGGGAGGCGACGTTCAGCAGCTCGCTGTCCGGCATAGTGCTCCACAGGAAGAAAGACAGGCGCGTGGCCAGTTCCAGATCGCTGATGCGGTAGGCCTCGCCGGGGGCGACATCGGCGGGCTCCTCCTCGAAGCGGAACAGGAAGCGCGGATCGAGCAGGATGCGTGACAGCGCCTGCTGCACGCCGGTTTCGAAATCGCCCTGCTGCCGGCCCTGTTCGTAGAAAGCCATTACCGGTTCAAGTTCTGCCAGCGTCACCGGCGCGCGGAAGGCCTGCGTGGCGATGTTGACGGCGATCTGTTCGGCGCAGCGGCGCTCTTCGTCATTGCTCTGCGGATAGCAGCTGAAGATGCGCTCGCGACTCGCCGTCTGCCCCGGTCCGGTGGGATTGAAGGGGCCGATGATTTCGACTGTATTGACGCCGCCGGCCACGTTGTAGACCGAGTAGATGTCGTTGACGCCGGCCGGACGCTTCATGTCCATGACCGCTACGACGAGCTCGTGCTCGCCGGCCGTTATTGGCAGGCGGAAGCTGCGCAGGTCGGGGACCGTCAGCTCCTCGCCATCGAGCATGACGATAGTCTTGATGTTCGTGTTGCGGTTGAAGCCGCCGCCGGCGCGAATGCTGAAATCATATTCGGCGTCGAGCGGAAAGTTGTGCGTGACCTTCAGGCCGCCGCGCGTACCGAGCGGCATGCCTTCGATGTGCTGGTCCTGCGCAAGATCGGCGGGAGCATTCCAGGACTTCGACGATTCCGTCGCCGTCATGTCCCCGACGACCCAGCGGCTGACTTTCATCGCCGCCGAGGTATAACCCTGGATCAGCGCGGGCGAAATGGCGAGGCCAGAGGCGATGTTGTCAAAGCCTTCGCTGGCATCGTCCTGCGGCAGCAGCGCGGCAGCGTCGATATCGAAGCCAAAGATGTCGCGGATCGCGTTCGCATATTCGTTGCGGTTGAGACGGTGCAGCGCGGGCGCGGCGGGATGCAGGTCGGCGTGGGAGTCGATCTGCTGTTCCAGCTGCACGGCGAAGGCGTCCATCGTGGCGCGCTCGGGACGCTCCTGGCCAGCCGGCGGCATCATGCCCGCCTTCACCTTGCGAATGACTTTTTCCCAGACATCGGCATTCGCTTCGGCGTGCGCGAAATCCAGCCCTTCGAGATCGAGGCCCCCGGAGTAGTCGTCGAGGTTATGGCACTTGACGCAATATTCCTGGATGAACTCCGGTGACTGCGCGAACACGGTTTGCCCTGCGCCAGCACTAACAAGTGCAAGGGCTAGGGCGAGTGGACTCGGCTTGAAGAGTAAGACACGGCGTAACATCAGCGAACCTCTTTGCCTTCAGCTGTGAGCAATTCTGTAATCAGCGCGATCGAGGAGGGTTTCGGCTCGGCGGGATGCGTCGCGAGGAACACGCCTTTCGCCCAGTCGAGCGCGGAACGGTTTTCGTTGTCGAGCGCGGTCAGGTCGGCGCCCTCGGCGACAAGGTAGCGAATGATTTCGTCGGACCCGCGATTCGCGGCGCCCATCAGCGCGGTCACGCCCATCGAATTCTTCTGGTTCACATCCTGGCCGAGATCGTGGCAGATCTTCACGGCTTCGAGCAGTTGCTCGGGGCTTTCGGTCCAGGTCTGTGCATACACCCAGTTGACGCCGGCGGCTGCCATCAGCGGCGAGGTGCCTTCGAAGGTGTGGATGTTCGGATCGGCGCCGTGTTCCAGCAGCAACTTCATGACAGTGACGTCGCCGCCGTAAGCCGCGGCGAGGAAGGGCGTCTGGCCGGTGAAGTCGACCCATTCCAGCGTGCCGGTGATTTCGAGCAGGTGATGCCGAACCGGCGGCGCTTCCTTCGTGCGTACGTTGAGATCGGCGCCAGCATCGATCAGCGCCTTGATCAGTTCGAGCACAGGCGCGCGGTCGATACCGTTGACGTAGGTGGAGTTGTGCACATAGAGGTTGCGCACGTTGACCGCTTCCCAGATCGGGCTGCGGCCGTACCAGTCCTGGTCATTGAGCAGCACGCCGTCTTTGTCGAGGAGGAAATGCGCCATCGGCATGTTGTTGTTCGAAATCGCCATCAGCAGCGGCCAGATGCCGTTGGCTTCCTTTGCGTTAAGTGTGGCGCCGGCTTCGAGCAGCAGTCCGGCGACATCGACATGGTTGTGGCGCGCGGCATAGTGCAGGGGTGTCATGCCGCCCGGCTGGGGTTCGCGGCGGCCACGGTCCTTGGGCGGACCGCCCCGCAGGATGCCGATGCCGAAGCCGAAGCCTGGCACCGAGTTTGGCGCAATGAATTTGGGTTCCGGACCAATCTTTGTTGCCGCGTTGACCTCGGCGCCGTGTTCCAGCAACAACGAGACGATATCGGCATGGCCTTCGCGCGCGGCGATCATCAGCGCGCTCTGGTCGAATTCGGGGTCGCGATAGGCGACATTGGCGCCATGGTCCAGCAGCGTCGCCACGGCGTCCTTCACGCCCACCGCCGCGGCCATCATTAGCAGGCTTTCGCCGCTCGGCAATATGCCGTTGGCATCGGCCCCATGTTCGAGCAATAGCGCGATCATGGCCGTATTGCCGCCCTCAACCGCGAGGTTCAGCGGCGTGACGCCGAGGCCGGTGGTGGCATTGGCATCAGCGCCGGCCTCAAGCAAGAGGCGCGTGGTCTCGACGTCGTTCACGCGCACAAGCCAGTGCAGCGCGGGCGTGTCAAACGAACCGCGCGTGTCCGGATCGGCGCCATCGGCTATCAGGGCGCGCACGGTGTCGATGTCGGAGTTCTTCGCAGCCTCGGGCAGGCGCAGGTCGGCTTCAACGGCAAACAGCGCTGGCGCTGCCAGCAACAGCGCCAGCGCCAGTGCAGCATGTGGCACGGAAGGACGTGTACGCGGGCGCGTCGAGGCCGGCGCTGGCGATGAGAATAATGTGATGCTCAAGTGCATTACCCCTGAGTGTGGCCGATTGCCGCGAATGCAGGCGAAAACGGAATGCCTCTGCGGCGGAATTTTTGTGGAATTTCGAGAACTTTTTGTGCAATTTCCGAGACTTATAGCGCCCGGTCCGAAGTCCGTCAAGGCGCGCCACCTATCTGTCACATTACTTGCAATTTTGGCTTCCGGCGCGGGCAAAAAGCTTACAATGCGCGGCCTTTTTTACAGGAGCGATACATCCGGATGAGCCTCACGATCCGCCGTTTCAGCGGCGCCCAGCTTGGCAACTATCTGGACGCAATTGCCCGGCTGCGCATCGCCGTGTTTCGCGACTTTCCCTACCTCTACGACGGCACGATGGACTACGAGCGCAAGTACCTGCAGACCTACCTCGACTGCGCGCAGTCCGTCGTCGTCGTGGCCTTCGATGGGGCCGAGGTCGTCGGCTGCTCCACGGCCATTCCAATGGCATTCGAGGAGGCGGCCTTCAAGCGTCCGTTTGTCGAGGCCGGTTACGATCCCTCGCGCATCTTCTACTGCGCCGAGTCGGTGCTGCGGCGGCAGTATCGCGGGCAGGGCCTTGGCGTGAAATTCTTTGACGAGCGTGAAGCGCATGCCGGCGAACTGGGCGGCTTTGACTGGAGCTGCTTTTGCTCCGTGGTGCGCCCGGCCGAGCATCCGCTGCGTCCGCCCGGCTATGTACCGCTCGATCGCTTCTGGATGCAGCGCGGATACAGCAAGCATCCGCAGCTCAGCGCCACGTATACCTGGAAGGACATCGACCAGGACGCCGAGACTTCCAAAAGACTGGAGTTCTGGTTAAAGTCCCTCGGCCGTTGAAGCATCCACTTGCTTCGCTGATTTTCGTGTTCCTGTCGCTCCCGCGCCTGACGCTGCACCTGAAACACGCATCTGAAACACGCACATAAACATCATAAGAACCGTCCACTCCCGGGGAAACCATGTCACGCAATCCACTGCAGTACCGCCGCCAGTTTCTGAAATTCCTTGCGGCCAGCCCGCTGCTGTCCTCCTATGAAGCCCTCGCGGCCGAAGTCGAGGAAACGCTGGGCCAGCGCCTGAAGGATCCCTCTGAAGTCATCAACGTATTCGAGATGGAGCAAATTGCGCGCGAGAACGTACCGTCGGCGCACTTCGGTTACCTCGCGTCAGGCACCGACGCCGATCGCACACTGCATGCCAACCAGATGGGCTACAGCCGCTACCAGATTCGTCCGCGCCGCCTCGTCGACGTCTCGGAGATCGACACGAAGATCAACTTCCTCGGCGCCTCCGCGGATTCACCGATCACGCTGAGCCCGATCGGTAGCTGCGCCGCCTTCCACAAGGATGCCGAAACCGGTGCCGCGCGCGCCGCCAGCGCTAAGAAGACGCACATGACGATTTCGACGCAGGCCTCCGACACCATCGAGCAAATCATGGAAGCAGGCGGCGGCCAGACGATGTGGTTCCAGCTGTATTCGACGAACGTCTGGGAAAATACCGTCGCCATGCTGCAGCGCGCCGAACGCGCTGGCTGCACCAGCGTGTGCTTCACGATCGACCTGCCCGGCGGCCGCAACGTCGAGACGCAGGAGTTGTTCAGTCGCATCGACGATCGCTTCTGTGAAGAGTGCCATTACCCCGGCAAGCAGAAACCGATGCTGGCCGATCTTGCGCCCGGCGGTCTGGTTGATCCGACGATGACCTGGGCCGTGCTCGCGCGCATGAAGGAAATCACGAAGATGAACATCATCGTCAAAGGTCTCGAGGTTGGCGAGGACGCCGAAGCCGCTGTTGCTGCCGGCGCCGATGGCATCATCGTCTCGAACCATGGCGGCCGTGCAACCGACACCGGTCGCGGCACGATCGAATGCCTGCCGGAAGTCGTGGCCGCCGTGAATGGCCGCATTCCAGTGATGGTCGACGGCGGCATCCGCCGCGGCACCGACGTGTTCAAGGCGATCGCGCTCGGCGCAACTGCCGTGGGCGTGGGACGTCCGTACTGCTGGGGCCTCGGCGCCTTCGGCCAGGCCGGCGTCGAACGCGTCATCGACCTGCTGAACCGCGAGCTCGCGATCTGCATGCGCGGCAGTGGCACAGTGTCGCTGGCCTCGATCAATTCCAGCCAGATCATCGATACCGGTCAGCACAACTATGACCTCGTGCCACCGACCTATCGCTAACAACAATCCAAAAACCCAGACACGGAGCACGCATGAGCAAAGTCGCATTGATTGGGGCCAGTGGAAAAATTGGCAGCAAGATCGCCGCGGAGTTGTTGAGCCGCGGCCATACGGTAACGGGCATCGCGCGCCATCCGGAGAAAGTCGCGGCACAGCCCGGCCTGCAGGCGGTGGCCGGCGACTACACGAATCCGCAGAGCATCGCGCAGGCGGCGAAGGGCCATGACGCGATCATCAGTGCGGCCAGCTTCATTCCTGACCAGGCCGAGCAGCTGATCGCCTCGGTACGCGCCGCGGGTGTCAAACGCTTCCTGATGGTGGGTGGCGCAGCCTCGCTGCAAACGGAGGATGGCAGGAAGGTCATCGACACCATTCAACTGCCCGATGCCTGGAAGGCGCCAGTCATGGAAGGCATTCGCACGCTCGAGCTGTTACGTCAGGTGCAAGACATCGACTGGACTTTCTTCTCCCCGGCCGTGCAGATCGGTTCTGGCGAACGCAGGGGCACGTTTCGCCTCGGCAAGGACCAGGTCGTGAAGGACGCAGAAGGCAACAGCAAAATTTCCTACGACGACTACGCGATCGCGATGGTCGACGAACTGGAACGCGGCCAGAACCTCAAGGGCCGTTTCACCGTGGGTTATTGATCAGTCGAAACAGAAAGGCCTATCCAGCTAATCGTCGGCAGGCAGCGGACTATTTTCCGCCCATAAAAGAGGGCCCCCAGGAAGGGGGCCCAAGCGGGGATATGAGAGACCGCGTGGCGCTTAGCGCTGCGAGGTGCTGGAGGTCTTGCCCTGCTGCTTGCCCATCTCGGAAACCAGCAGATCGAACTCACCTTCCGATACCAGCGCCGAACCGCCTGTGTGGCCGTGTTCGGAGAATTTCAGGCCGTCCATTGCTTCTTCAACTTCAGACTGGTTGACGAAGCCGTCAGCGTTCTTGTCAGCGAGGTCAAGATCCGGCATCGCTTTCTGTGCTTCGGAGATGCTCAGCAAGCCGTCTTTGTCGGCGTCAACCGAGGTGAAGCTCATGGTCGAAGACGAACCGGAGCGGGCCGCGCCGGCGGTGCTCTGGCTATTCTGGCCACCCGCGTTTGCACCCGCGGTGCTCTGGCCCTGCTGGCCACCGGCGTTGGCACCTGCGGCGCTCTGGCTATTGGAGTTGGCAGTTGCGCTGCGCTGGCCCTGCTGGCCACCGGCGTTTGCACCTGCGGTGCTCTGGCCCTGCTGTCCGCCGGCATTAGCGCCTGCGGTGCCCGAGCGTTCGCCACCTGCTGCCGTCGACGAGCGGTTGGTCTGGCTCTGGCTTTGCGTGGTTGCTGCGGGCTTGTCTTTATCTGCATCTGCCCCGGCTGCGTTGCCTGCCGCACCCTGGGCGAAGGCAGTGCTTGCGCAGAGAGTCAGAAGAGCAGCGGGTACGAAGGTTGTCAGTTTCATCGGTAATACTCCTGTCACATGAGTGAATGAATTACATAAGGTTCACGGGGATTAGACAGTTGTCATGCGAAGATCAGACTGCCATGTGCAGGACATAGCAAGCGCGATGCCAGCTTTGATGCCTTGCGCGATATCAAGGAGTTAGCGGAGTTTGCAGGCCATCGTGGCGCTCCGGGCTGTTGGGTAGAACCTGCAATCAAAGAAAAATTTACACAGCCCGTCGATTTCTTTGGAACAAAGTGTCGGGAAGCAGCGACACCTTTGAAAAAAACCTCACGCCGCGGATCCATCCCAGTTCTTGCGGAACTGCGCAGGATCGAGGCCGTGGCGCTTCAGCAAGTTGTAGAACTCGCTACGGTTGCGCTCCGACAGGCGCGCGGCAAGCGCGATATTGCCTTCGGTGAGATTGAGCAGGCGCACGAGGTAGTCGTACTCAAACTGCTCGCGCGCCTCGTTGAGCCCCAGCAGTTTGTCGGGTTTGAAGCGCAGCGCGCGCTCGACAAGTTCGCGCGCGATCAGCGGTGTGGTCGCGAGCACGACGCATTGCTCAACGACGTTGTACAGCTGGCGCACATTGCCGGGCCACGGCGCGCCGATGAGCACCTGGGCCGCTGACGGCGAAAAGCGGACGAGCGGTTTGTTATTTTTTTTCGCCAGCGTGCGGCAGAAGTGTTCGGCCAGCAGCAGGATGTCCTCGCGTCGCTTGCTCAACGGCGGCAGTTCGAGCGTGATGACGTTGAGGCGGTAGAAAAGGTCTTCGCGAAATGCACCGTCGGCAACTCGCTTGCCGAGATCGTGATGCGTCGCGGCAATGATGCGCACGTCGATCGGTATCGTTTCGGTCGCCCCCACTGGCCGCACCTCATGCTGTTCCAGCACACGCAGCAACTTGGTTTGCGCGGTCAGCGGCAGGTCGCCGATTTCATCGAGAAACACTGTGCCGCCGTTTGCCGCCTGAAACAGGCCGGGATTTGCGCGCTGCGCGCCGGTGAAGGAACCCGCGACATGTCCGAACAGTTCCGATTCGAGCAGCGTTTCGGGAATCGCCGCGCAGTTCAGCGCGACGAAGGCGTGGTCCCTGCGCGTGCTCGCCGCGTGGATCGCCGCCGCCAGCAACTCCTTGCCGGTGCCGGTCTGGCTCTGGATGAGAATACTGACATCGGTCGCGGCCGCAGCTTTTGTCTGGCGCAACACCGCGTCCATGACGGCGCTGCGACTGATGATGTGCTTGCGCCAGGCTTCGCCGTCGCTATCGGCGCCACTATCGCTCGTAAATATATCGCCGCCGTGCTGCAAGGCATCGGCGAGGCTGCTCAATAGCACGCTGGCCTCGAAGGGCTTCTCGAGATAACCGAATACGCCCTTCTGCGCCGCCGTCACCGCGTCGGGAATCGTGCCGTTCGCCGTCAGGATGATGACGGGCAGGCCGGCATGCTTGCGCTGGATCGCTTCGAACAGGGCCATGCCATCCATGCCCGACATCAGCAAGTCGGTGACGACGACGTGCGGCTTGTAGATGCTGAGCTGCGCAAGCGCCTTCTCGGCATTGTCGACGGCGTTGACCTCGTAGCCATTCGCGCGCAGGCGCACGCTGACGAGGTGCAGCAGGTCGGTGTCATCGTCGACGAGCAGGATGCGCGGCCGTCCACTTTTCGCCTTTGCGTCCATTCAGGGCTCCTGGGATTGTTCGCGTTCGATCAGCTGCTGTTCGAGTGTCGTCAGCGCATCGATCTGCTGCTGCAGTTCCGCGTTGCTGGTCTGCAGTTGCTCGAGCTCCGCGCGCGACTGCGCCGCCGCGCTATTTGCACTTCTGAGTTCCGTGCGCTGCTGGAGGTAGCCGCGCAGGAAAGCGGCGAACGCGGCGTAATCGCGATTGGTCTCGGTGATCGGGCTGCCCTTGGCAATGTCCAGCAGCGCGAGCGCTTCTTCTTCAGTGACGGGCGTGGCGAGCGCCGATACACCGAGGAGCGTCACGATGTGCGCTGTCCTGATGACGGGATCGGCGGAACTGGGGCGCTCCATCAGGCGCGCGTACTCGGCCTCGAGTTCCGGCAAGGTGGCAGCGGTGACCCAGCTGTAATACTGCACAGGTGTCGCAGGACGCATGGGAATCTCGGCACTTTGCCTTTCGACGATCGTGGCCGGGTTGTAACTTGCGGTGAAGACCGGCGCTTCGGTGGCGCACGCAGCGGGCAGGCAGCAGAGTAGTAGCAAGCGTTGTGGCAGCCACGTCGACATGATCCCCGCAGCCGGGGCCTTTTGCGTCATTGACTTACTCCCGCTTGAAGGTCACAGGCAGCAGCAGCCGGAAATGGCCGCCGCGTTCTGAAGCCAGTGCTTCGATGCTGCCGTGATTGGCTTTTGCGTATTCCTCTGCAATGGCCAGTCCGAGGCCGGTTCCTTTGTACAGTTCCTTGTCGGGCGCTTTCCCCTGGTAGAACGCGTGAAAAATCTTCGTCGTCTCGTCGGGGGCGATGCCCGGACCCTGATCGAGAATTTCGAAGATCACCGCGCGATCGCGCTGGTATAGCTTCACATCGATGCAAGCGCCAGCGGGTGAAAACCTCAGTGCATTCGTCATCAGGTTGTCGATGACGACGCGCAATTGCTCGGCATCGCCCAGCACCGTGACACGCTCCAGCTCGCTGGCGACGCGCAGCTGGTGTGCTTTCAGCGCGAGCTCGTGCGCGGCCACGACACCGTCGATGACCTTGTCGAGCCGCACTGGCTGCGGCATGACGTTGAGTACCGAGAAGCTGTCGGCATTGAAACGCAGCAGGTCCTCGATCAGGCGCTGCAGCCGCTGGCAATTGCTGCCCTGGATCCGGATGATCTCCTGCTGGTCCGCGCTGAGTTCGCCGACCGCGCCATCGCTGAGTAGCGCCGAACTTTCGTATATCGCTGCCAGGGGCGTTTTCAACTCATGCGACACATGCCGCAAAAACGAGCTGCGCTGCTGTTCGAGTTTGTTGAGGCGATCGCGCAGCCAGTCGAGCCGTTCGCCGAGGCGCACGAGGTCCTTTGGACCGCGTATCGCCACCGGCGTTGCATAGGATCCACTGCCGAGCTGATTGATTGCGCGGTCGACCTGCAGCAGCGGGCGCGTGATCAGCGCGGTAAAGATACCGGCGAGGACGAGCGCCGCACTCACCAGCACGAATGCCTGTAGCCGCAGCATGTCGCGCGTGGCTGTCGCTTCGGCCGCGATGCTGGCTAGTTCGTTGTTGGTCCATGCATCGATTGCGCGCGAAATTTCGTAGGCGGTGTCGAGCATGCGCGGGAACAGCGCTTCTGCCTTCGTCGTTACTGGCGTTTCCGAGATTGCCTGCAGCGCGTCGGCGTCATTGAGCAATAAAAGGCCGACGTAGCGCGTAATCGTCGGATCAAGCTTCAGCCCCTCGAGTTGCCGCGCCACCGCACTGAAGCTTTCGCGACGCTCCCGGTAAACCTCCAGCATCTCGCCATCGCCGGTGATCGTGTACTGGCGAAAGTTGCGTTCCATTGAAGTCGCACGCTCGATCAACACACGACTCGCGCGCATCGCTTCGACCGACTGGTTGATGGCGCGCTGGCTGCGATCGCTGAGTTCGTCGAGCTGGTCGGCGGTAACGACGAGCGCAGCGATCAGCAGGCCAGCCACAGCGAGGAAGCCGGTGATGGTTAGCTGCAGAATCGAACGCGGTTTGAACATGCCGGAATTATCCGGGTGTTCTTCCCGCGCGACTGCCAGTAGAAACCCGCTTGATTAACCCGTTAATCATCCCCACCTTCGAAGCATGTTTTATGCAACCTGGAAACCACCGGTCGACTTGTTCCGCGCGGGCACTGAGTGGCTCGTCAGGCTCGAGTTGGCCGGCGTGTCGCCTTCAGAAATTCATGTAGTCGTGCAACAGAACGTATTGCTGGTGACAGGGCGCCGCCGCGACCTGCTGCTGCATCACGGCTACACGTGTCACACGCTCGAGATCAACTACACCGGGTTTGAGCGCTGCATAACGCTGCCAGCGGCGATCGACGCTCCCTCCGTCCGCAGCGAATACCAGGACGGCATTCTGAAAATCTATCTGGGGACACTGTGAATACTGCAACCAAACCGACCACGCTACAGTCCGCGACGCTGCCGCTGCTGCCCGTGAAAGGCATGGTGCTGTTCGTCAACATCGAGCATCCCGTCGTCGTGGGCCGTCCGCGCTCGCTCGCGGCCGTCGAAAAGGCGCTGCAGGCCGAGGACAAGAGCATCCTCGTCGTCACGCAGCGCAACAGCGACACGGCCGAACCCGAGCGCGCCGATGTGTACGACGTCGGCACACGCGCCTACATCCACCGCATGGATCGCCATGGCGACGACGTCGTTAGTCTCGTGCTGCGCGGTGCTGAACGCGTGCGCATCAAGAGTTTCGACAGCAGCGGTCCCGGGCTCGAAGCGCATTATGAAGTGCTGCCGCTGCCGGAAGAGTCCACGGATACCGCCGAAGCCCTGCATCGCGACATCGTCGAAAAAGCACAGGTCCTCGGCGCGATGAAATCCACCGAATGGCCAAAAGGCGTGCTGACCAAAATGCTGCAGGCGCTGAAGCATCCGATGGAGCAGATCTACGTGCTGGCCTACCTGTTAAAACTCGACGTGGCGAAGCAGCAGGAAATCCATGAGGCCTCGACCCGCGAGGACGCGATGCGCCTGCTGCACAAAGCGCTCGTGCATGAGATCCATGTCGCCACGCTGCAGGAAGAGATTGCAGAGCAGGCCGCCAGCACGGTGTCGGCCGAGCAGCGCCAGTACATGCTGCGCCAGCAGATGGAGGCGATCCAGAAAGAACTCGGCGATGAAGGCGGCGGCGGCAACGACGTGACCGAACTACGCAAGCAAATAGCCGACGCCGGCCTGCCGGCCGACGTGTTGAAAGCCGCCGAAAAAGAACTCGAGCGCCTGCAGAAGCTGCCGCCGGCCGCTCAGGACTACCAGCTGATCGTCGGCTACCTCAAACTGCTGGCCGAATTGCCATGGAACAAGTCCAGCGACGACAAGCTCGACCTCGTCGAAGCGC
>JBEGWB010000162.1:0-6298 GCA_041178065.1 Pseudomonadota bacterium
TCGGCCTGATCTGGATGGGCATGTACCCACAGACGATGCTCGACATGGCCGAACCGACATTGGTCAGCCTTGGGGTCGTTTTCCCATAATGGCGAGTCAGCCCTGGGTGCGGAGCATGCAGGGCGAGTAATGAACAACGCGAACCAATAACAGTGCACGAAAACAGGCTTAAGACATGAGTTCCGAACAGTTAATCGACCTGCTCCAGATCATCCTGCTGACCGTGTCCACGGTCGTCGTGATGATCACGGCCGCGTTCAAGCGCGACCACGGCCTGATCAACTCCCTGACGCAGGTGGGTCTCGCCGCGTCGTTGCTCGTGTTCGTGTTCATTGCGCCGACCACGCCGCTGCAAATCACGCCCTTGCTGATCATCGATGAATACAGCCTGTTCTTCTCCGCCCTGTGCATCGTCGGCGCAATCGGTGTCACTGCGCTGGCCTATCCCTACTTTGACAAGCACAACGAAATAAACGAGGAGTTCTACGTTCTCGTGCTGACCGCCACGCTCGGCGCGGTCGTGCTGTCGTGCAGCAACCATTTCGTCTCGCTGTTCATCGGCATGGAGATGCTCAGCATCAGCCTGTACGCCATGATCGCGTACCCGATTCACTCGGCGAAAGTCGCCAAGTTCCCGATGGAAGCAGCGCTGAAGTACATGATCCTGTCCGGCATCTCGTCGGGAGTCATGTTGTTCGGCATGGCGCTCGTCTACGCGATGCTTGGCACTTTCGAGTTCGGTGCAATGGGCCTTGCTGCCGCGGCGCTGGGCGGGGAGAGCGCCAACCTGATCCTGCTGATCGGTTTCCTGATGATCATTGCCGCGATCGCCTTCAAGCTCTCGCTGGTGCCGTTCCACATGTGGACGCCGGACGTCTACGAAGGCGCACCGCTGCCTGTCACTGCATTCCTGGCGACGATATCGAAAGCAGCCATGGTCGCGATGAGCCTGCGCCTGCTGATCGACGTCGGCGCCTTCAATTTCCCGGCCGTGACGATCGTGCTGTCACTGATGGCCGCAGCATCAATGATCTTCGGCAACCTTCTCGCCGTCATGCAGAGCAATGTCAAACGCATGTTCGCGTACTCGTCGATCGGCCATCTCGGCTACCTGCTTGTCGTCGTCATCGCGGCCGCAGCAGTGCCAGATATGTTGAGCATCGAAGGCGTGAGCTTCTACATGGTTGCCTACTTCATGATGTCGCTGGGTGGTTTCGCAGTCATGAGCGCAATCTCGAATTCCGGCCGTGAGCTGGACTCGATCACCGACTACCAGGGCCTGTTCTGGCGCAATCCCTGGCTGGCAGCGGTGATGATCACGGTACTGCTGTCGCTTGCCGGTATTCCCCTGACGGCCGGATTCATAGGCAAGTTCTACATCTTCAGTACTGGCATCGAAGGCGGGCTGTGGTTCCTGTTGACGATGCTGATCATCGGCAGCGCGATCAGCCTCTACTATTACCTGCGTCTGATCTACACGATGCTGCAACCGGCATCGTCCAGCCTGAAGGATGATCCGGCGCTTGGCCAACTTTCGTTCGGTACGCACGTCGTCATGGCAGGCATGACAGTGGCCATCATTTTCCTCGGCGTTTATCCCACGCCGCTGATCTCGACGCTGCAAAGCCTCGCGAATACCTTCTAGAATCTTGCGGCAGGGACGCCGCATCACAGCCCGCAGGCAGCTCATCCGTGTCCGCGAGCTGGGGTATTCACCTCATCCAGCACTGCAAATAACCCGCTTGTTGTAACCGATTACCCCGGATTCGGCGGTCGTCGGTATTCGGTACCCTATACTCCTGTGCGTTTGCCGCGTCGCAGCCAGGAGTTCGCGTGAACCGTCAAATCACCAACGTGATTCGCTTCGTGCTCGACGAATGCCTCCCTCCCGCGCTACGGGACAACAAGTACTTCATGTTCCCGTTCTTCTGGTTCGCATATCGCGGCCGGAACGTGCGCGAGACGATGGAGTTCAAGAGTCGTGTCCAGCATTTCACGCCTGGCGAGTACCAACGCTTTTACGCGCAACTGGACTCCATCTCGCGCAACCGCCCAACCGATCTCAATGCACTGTGTCTCGACGCGATCCTCGAGGCGGTCGACAGCGGAGTTACGAGGCTACTCGATGCCGGCTGTGGTTCGGGCTACCTGCTGAAACGTATCCATGCGGCACACCCACACATGGTGCTTGCAGGCAGCGACATCATTCCGGCGCCACGCGATTTGCCTTGCAGGTATTACCAGGCGGACCTGCTTGCGCTGCAGCCGGATGATGAAGGCGTGTTCGATGTCGTCGTCTGCAGCCACGTACTGGAGCATATTCCCGACCTGAAAGCGGCGGTGCTGAAGCTGCGGCGCCTGTGCCGCAAATACCTCGTCATCGTCGTGCCTTGCCAGCGTTACTACTATTACACGCTCGATGAACACGTCCATTTCTTCACGCATGCGTACCAGCTATCGACAATGATGGGTCTCGAACCCGGCGCGCTGATGAGCTGCCGCAAGCTCGGCGGAGACTGGCTACTGCTCGTCAGGGGCGCCCATGCGTAAGCTGATGGCCGACATTCGGGTTCAGGATGCGCTGCTCGCCGCATGGCTGGCATTGCTCGTGTTCCTGCAAGGTGCGCATACCCTGGAGCGCTTCTGGCTCGGCGACGACACGCCGATCCTTGCGCATATGCTGAAGCACTCACTGCTTGAAATATTTTTTGAGCCGACGGTTTGGCAGGAATTATCGACTGCCAACCTGACGCCGTGGATTTCGTTGTCGTTCTACGTGGACTACGCGCTGGCAGGCCTGAATCCCGGCCTGTTCTACCTGCATCACCTGCTGGCGCTGTGGCTTGTCGGGGTCGTCGCCGCGCGCCTGTTGATGCTGTTCGTCGAGCGGCCGCTGGCCTGGAGCGGGGCGGTGCTTTTCCTGCTTGGCGCACCGGTATTACGCGTGGGTGACCAGTTATTTACGCGCCACTATCTCGAAGGTTTGCTGCTGTGCCTGCTGGCGCTGCTATTCTTTTTCCATCACCAGCGCAGCGGCAAGCGCAGGTTCCAGCTACTGGCGCTGCTGTGCTACGCGCTCGCGATGACTGCAAAGGAAATCTATGTTCCGCTCGCTGTGCTACTTGTTTTCCTTGCGCCGGGAAACTGGACGCAGCGCATGCGCGAGGCCAGGCCATATCTGATTGCTCTCATGCTGTATGTCGCCTGGCGCGGCTACATGCTGTCGGGGCACGCTGGTGGCTATGCACAGGGCTCCGCCTACATGAATCTTACCTTCTGGACGGCGGTAGCCACGAGCTTTGCCGGTATTCCCGCACTGCTGTTTGGTGCTCATAGCGTCTTTATCGCGCTGGCGCTGCTCGCGGTCCTTGTCGCGGGGTTCGTGCGGTGGCCGCGCCGACTGCCGCTGGGCCTGCTCGTCGCCGGACTCGTGCTAGCGCCGCTGGTCCCGCTGGTTGCGTATCCCGGTATCACCAGTGCAGATCGGTATTTGCTATTGCCGTGGTTCGCCCTGTGCTTCGGCATAGTCGTGCAGGCACAGGTTGTACGTGACTGCATTCCGCGCTGCGGCGTACTCGCGTGGCCGCGCATCGCGGCTATCTCGGGCTGCCTCGTATTCGCTGTCGCAATATTCCAGTACCGTTCCCTGATCCAGCAAAGCGAAGCCCACTATTACCGGGCTGTCGACGTGCAGATGCGCCATGTCTGGAGTCACGATGCGTCGACGGCCTTCCTGCCCGATGCCGCGATCGCGCCTTCATTCGGCATGGTGCGCGCACTGGGGGAGGTCAAGCGTCTTACTGATCCTTCGGCGTCGATTCCAAAGGCCGCGCTGGATCTCAGCGCGCTGGATCCCACGCTTCCGCTGTACGCCTACTCGGTGGATTGCGCCTGCATGCACGATATTAGCACAACGATTCCGCAGCGCCTCGCGCAAATCCACCACCAGCAGCGCAGGGCGCCGCTGACGCTGGCGCTCAGCAACCATGATGGCTGGATCGCCTGGGATTTCGGTCCTTACGAAACCGGCAGCTATAGCGTGGTCTCGGATTACATTGGCAACCTGCCGCTGCCCGCGCGCCAGGCCGGCCTGCGCACCAACATTCGCAGAGATCTCGAGTTCTACGTGCGCTATACGGCGCCCGAAGGCTGGGTCACCTATTCACCGCCCTTGCGCCTGAAGCCCGATGGCGAACAGCTTACCTGGCGTCGGGACTAAGGCATGAAGACAGTGACTATTCTGATTCCCGTCTACAACGAAGCCGATGCGCTCGCCGCCAACTTGCGCGAGATACTTGTGCACGTTCACGCCATTACGCGCGTCGCCATCAAGGTGCTGCTGGTCGACGACGGCTCCACTGACGGCAGCGTCACTGCGCTGAAAGCCGTGTTTGCGGCCGAACCGGCGCTGCATTACCTGCGCCTGAACCACAACTTCGGCAAGGAGGCGGCGATTGCCGCAGGCCTCTGCGTCATCAAGAAGAGCGACGCCGTCATCGTCATGGACAGCGACCTGCAGCACCCGCCAGCCTTGCTCGAGCAAATGATCGAGCAGTGGCAGCAGGGCTTCGACGTGGTGGAGGCCTGCAAGTCGGCGCGTGGGACGGAGACCCGCTTTCGCAAGCTTTGCTGCGGGATCTTCTATGGCGCCTTCGATCGCCTGACAGGTTTGCAGCTGCGCAACCAGTCGGACTTCAAGCTGCTCGACCGCAAGGTCGTGGATTTCTACTGCAGCCTGCCTGAACGCGAACGCTTCTTCCGCGGCCTCGTCAACTGGATGCATTTCGATACGACGCAACTCTACTTCGAGGTACCCCCGCGGACGCGCGGCGCTACGACCTGGAGTCACTGGCGACTGTTCAAATACGCGCTGGCGTCGATTACCTCGTTCACCTCATTCCCGCTGCAGATCGTCACGCTGTGCGGCGGGCTTACCTTCCTCGTCAGCCTGGTCGTCGGCAGCATTGCTATCGTTGACAAGATCTCCGGCAGGGCAGTGGACGGCTTTTCCACGGTCATCCTGCTGATTCTCGCGATCGGCAGCGTACTGATGTTCAGTCTTGGGCTGATCGGCATGTACATCGCGCGCATCTACGAAGAGGTGAAGCGACGGCCGGCCTGGATCGTCGACGAACGCAAGAGCCACATAATGCTGGACCTCTAAGACCTGCGTTGCCGAGTTTGCCTGGTTCTTAATGGGGGGATCACCCGATCCCAACGCTTCTGTTACTTGACTAGAGTCCTTTGTGACGCGGGCACGCTGCCATTGGGCGTCCGCTCGCTTCAACAACTTCTAACCTGCACAGGACTTCCCATGAACACCCTTACCCGCGTCAAAAAATGCTTCACTACCGTGTTGATTGGCGTACTGCTGATGACCAGTGTGCAGGCGCCAGCAACGGCTGGCGTCATCAACAACCAGCAACTTGCGATGGAAGCGGAGTTGCAGCTGCAGCGCGATGAAGTCCGTTCCTTTGTGGCGCGCGACGACGTACGTGCCACCTTGCAGGACTACGGCGTCGACGGCGCCGATCTCGACAAGCGCATCGACAACATGACCGAAAGCGAACTGCTGCAGATCCAGAACCAGCTTGACCAGATCCCGGCAGGCGGAGACGGCGGCGTGCTCGGTGTCATCCTCGTGGTGATCCTGCTCTTCGTGCTCCTCGACGTGCTGGGCGCGACCGACGTGTTCCCCAACGTTTAAACCCGGAGCCTGTCGCGCGTGAACACCGGGTTCATTGCAACACTGCTTGCCCTGGCCCTGCTGCTGGGCGGTTGTGCGACTCCGCCGCAGTCTGCTTCGTTACTGAAGCAGACGGCGGCGGAATTTGCCGAGCCAGTTAGCCTGTCCGGCATTCCTTTCTTTCCGCAAGAACGCTTCCAGTGCGGTCCGGCCGCGCTTGCGACAGTGCTTGGCGCGAGCCGGGTCGCCGTGACGCCGGAGCAGCTTGCGCCACTGGTCTATGTGCCCGAACGCGAAGGCTCCTTCCAGGTGGAACTCGTTGCCGCCGCGCGCAGCTTTGAGCGTCTCGCTTATACATTGAAGCCTGACTTGAGCGCGCTTCTGGCGGAGGTCCGTAACGGCCGTCCCGTGCTGGTGCTGCAAAACCTTGGCCTGGCCCGGTATCCGAAATGGCACTACGCGGTGGTCAAGGGTTTCGATCTCGAACGCCGCAAGCTGCTGCTCAATTCGGGCGAGCTCGAAGATTATTCCGTATCGCTCGACACCTTCGAACGCACCTGGGCGCGCGCTGACCACTGGGCGCTCGTCGTGGTGGAACCGGGCCAACTGCCC
>JBEGWB010000163.1:0-15148 GCA_041178065.1 Pseudomonadota bacterium
GCGCTTTTTCACCACCCTGTGCCGTGAGGGTTTTGCTATCATTACGCATCCCTTTCCGGACCATCATCGCTTCCAGGGCGATGACATCAATTTCAAGGATCAACGTCCGGTCCTGATGACCGAGAAGGACGCGGTCAAATGCCTGAACTTCATCAGCGAACGGCACTGGTGCCTGAAAGTGCAGGCCGAACTGCCGCAGGAATTTTTTGAAACGCTTGCGCGCCGGCTTGGCGAGGTCAAACGTGAACTGGCGGCCTTTGAACTGCAGCCGGCCCCCGGCGCGGCACCTCCAAACCTGAATGCGTCGCAGCAAAATCTGAATGTGCCGCGGCCAAATCTTAAAGAGTAACCAGGAGCACGACATGCTCGACAAGAAACTGCTTACGATACTGGCATGCCCCTTGTGCAAGAGCAGCCTGCACTACGACCAGGCCAAACAAGAGCTGGTGTGCTACCCCGACAGCCTCGCGTACCCGATACGCGACGACATTCCTGTGATGCTGGATACCGAGGCGCGTGCGCTGACGCCGGAAGAAAAAGCCAGCCGCAACCAGGCAGGACACTAGATCGGACCATGTCATTCGTCGTCGTTATTCCCGCGCGCTACCAGTCCACACGCCTTCCGGAAAAAATGCTGCTGGATATCGGCGGCAAGCCGATGGTGCTGCGTGTGGTCGAGCGCGCACTGCGCAGCAAGGCGAGCAAGGTCTACGTCGCGACGGACGATGAACGCATTCGCAGTGTCTGCCAGCAGGCCGGTGTCGCGGTGCTAATGACGAATCCTGCCCACGCCTCGGGCACCGACCGTATTGCCGAAGTGGCACGGCAGCTCGATCTTGGCGACGATGCTGTCATCGTCAACGTGCAAGGCGACGAGCCGCTGATTCCACCCGCCGTCATCGACCAGGTCGCCGCCAACATTGCCGCACGTGCCGACGTGGGGATTTGCACGCTGTATGCCCCAGTCGCCGATGAAGCAGAATTCCGCAATCCGAATGCCGTCAAGCTCGTTACCGACGGGCAGGGGCGTGTGCTGTATTTTTCGCGCGCGCCGATTCCATGGCCGCGCGACGGCCTGACCGCGTCCAGCCTCGCAATGGCGAAGCGCCATATCGGACTCTATGCATACCGCGTGCAGGTGCTGCGGCAGTTCACGACCTGGCCAGTGAGTCCGCTGGAAGAAACCGAAAAACTCGAACAGCTGCGCGCGATGCATCACGGCATCGTCATTCATGCCGAACGCAGCTGTGCATTAATTCCGCCGGGGGTCGACACCGCTGCTGATCTCGAGCATGTCCGTTCGCTTCTGCGGCACCGCGCAGCAAACCGAGAGGAACCAGCACAATGAATACTCCCGCACGCCCGCCGGTCCGTGTACTGATGGTGTGTCTTGGCAACATCTGCCGTTCGCCAACAGCCGAAGTCGTGTTCAGACAGCAGGTCGAAGTCGCCGGGCTTTCGCACAGGATCGAAGTGGACTCCGCCGGCACCAGCGACTGGCACAAGGGCGAGCCGCCTGATAGTCGCTCAGTGCATGCCGCCTCCAACAGGCTGTACGATCTCAGCTGCGTGCGCGCACGCCAGGTCGAGGCCCGCGATTTCGAGGAGTTCGATTACGTCCTTGCGATGGACAGGCAGAATCTCGCTGTTCTCGAAGAACTGTGTCCCGTCGGCCACGAGGAAAAGGTCGAGCTATTGCTCGACTACGGCAATACTGGCTGGACCGAGGTGCCCGATCCTTACAATGCGGGTCCCGAAGGTTTCGAACTGGTGCTCGACCTTGTCGAAACCGCCTGTGTGGAGCTGCTCGAAATGATCCGGGCCAGGCACGACCTGGACGACTGATGAACGCGCCTGCCTTGCTGAACATCCAGGAAAATGTCGACCTGCGGAAGTACAACACCTTCCATGTGTCGGCCGTGGCGCGCTATTTCGCCGATGTCACCAGTGCCGCGCAGTTGCGCGAGACTGTGGCATGGGTCAATGCGCGGCAGATGCCTTACATGCTGATCGGGCAGGGCAGTAACCTGCTATTCAAGCAGGACTACCCCGGGCTGATCATCGAACTAAACATCAAGGGCATCAGGCTCACCGCGGAAACCCGGGATCATGTCGACGTCGAAGCGCAGTGCGGAGAGCTGTGGCACAACTTCGTGCAGCATACCTTGCGCCAGGGCTGGTACGGCATCGAGAATCTGTCGCTGATTCCGGGCACTGTCGGCGCGGCGCCGGTGCAAAACATCGGCGCATATGGCGTCGAAGTAAAGGACACGCTGTGGTCGCTGCAAGCGCTGCATATGGCCAGCGGGGAATTGCGCACATTCACGAACGCCGACTGTGGCTTTAGTTACCGTGATTCAATCTTCAAGCGCGAACTGAGGGACCAGTACGTCATCTGCAGCGTCGTATTCCGTTTGCACAAACAGCCACGCGTGAATCTCAGCTACCCGGCGCTGCAAGCCGTGCTGCGCGGGATTCCCTCGACATTGATTACGCCGCAACTGGTCAGCGCAAAGGTCTGTGAAATCCGCAGCGGCAAACTGCCAGACCATCACAAGCTGGGTAACGCCGGGTCCTTTTTCTGGAATCCGCTGGTGTCCCAGGTTGAATTCGACCGGTTAAGCGCCATATTTCCCGATATCGTGGGCTATGCCGATGGCGACAACGTAAAAATACCGGCTGCATGGCTGATCGAAAAAGCCGGCTGGAAGGGTTACCGCGACGGCGACGTTGGCGTGCATCGCGAGCATGCGCTGGTGCTCGTCAACTACGGAATGGCAACGGGCGCTCAGCTGGTGCAACTGTCGGAAAAAATCCAGGAATCCGTACAATCCGTATTCGGCATCCGGCTTCACCCCGAAGTCCGTATCATCTGATACCACGCAACCCATTTCGCAAGATACGACCAACGCGCAGGCCGCCATGAACGACGAAGGGCGTTTTGATCATGAGGCATTCCTGAAACATGCCAGCGTGCGGCCTGGTGTGTATCGCATGCTCGATGCCGGCGGCGACACGCTGTACGTCGGCAAAGCAAAAAATCTCAAAAAACGCCTGACGAATTATTTCCGCGCCAGCGGCCTCGACAGCAAGACGATGGCGCTCGTCAGCAAGATCCACAACATCGAGACCACCATCACGCACAGCGAGACCGAGGCGCTGCTGCTCGAGCAAAACCTGATCAAGGACAAGCGGCCGCCGTTCAACATCGTGCTGCGCGACGACAAGTCCTATCCGTACATTTTTCTTTCTTCCGAGGATACGTACCCACGCTTCCAGCTGCACCGCGGCGCCAAAAAGGTGAAAGGGCGCTACTTCGGCCCCTTCCCGAGCGCGAGCGCCGTGCGTGAATCGCTGGCGATATTGCAGAAGGTGTTCCAGGTGCGGCAGTGCGAGGACTCGGTCTTCCGCAACAGGACCCGGCCCTGCCTGCAGTATCAGATCAAGCGCTGTTCGGGTCCCTGCGTCAACCTCACGACGCCCGCTCTTTACAGCGATGACGTCCGTCACTCCGTGATGTTCATCGAGGGGGAAAGCGACGCACTCACGCGTGAGCTTGGGCAGAGAATGGAGCAACTGGCGGCAGAGCTACGTTTCGAGGAAGCATCTGTATTGCGCGACCAGATTACCGATCTGCGGCTCATCCAGCAGCGGCAGATCGTGGATGGTGAAAAGGGCGACGTGGACGTTGTAGCGCTGGCTGAGTCCGCCGGCGTCGTCTGCGTGCATGTCATGTTCGTGCGTGCTGGCCGGCTACTTGGCAGCCGTAGCTTCTACCCGAAATTCGTACTCGAAAATACACCAGCCCAGTTCATGCATGCATTCCTTGCGCGGTTTTATCTCGCGGAAACCGATCAGTTCTCATTGCCGAAGGAACTGATCTGCAGTCACGCGCCGGATGAAATCGCGGAGCTTGAGGAGGCCCTGAGCTGGCAGGCAAAGCATCGCATCACTATTTCGCACAGCGTGCGCAGTCATCGCCAGAAATGGCTCGAGCTTGCGCAGACAAATGCCGCGCACGGTGCGCAGGATCGCCTTACAAACAAGCAGCATGTCGAAACGCGCCTCATCGCGTTGCAGGAAGCGCTGGCGCTTCCGCGACCGCTAACGCGCATGGAGTGCTTCGACATCAGTCACAGCAGCGGCGAAGCCACGGTGGCATCGTGCGTGGTGTTCGACACCAGTGGGCCGCTGAAGTCTGACTATCGGCGCTTCAATATCGACAACATCACGCCCGGCGATGACTACGCGGCAATGGCGCAAGCCTTGCGGCGCCGTTTCATTCGACTGCAAAAAGGCGAGGGTAAAATGCCGGACCTTCTGATCATCGATGGCGGCAAGGGACAACTCGAGCAAGCGGAAAGCGTACTTGCCGAGCTCGGCGTCGTGCATGTGCAGGTACTAGGCATTGCGAAGGGCATCAGCCGCAAGGCGGGGCAGGAAACGCTGATTCTCGGCGGCTCGCATGCCGAGCTGGCCTTGCCCGCGGAATCGCCTGCGCTGCACGTGTTGCAGCATATCCGCGATGAAGCCCATCGCTTCGCGATAACGGCGCACCGGCAGCGCCGCGGCAAGGCACGCACGCGCTCACAACTGGATTCTGTACCCGGCGTGGGTCCGAAAAAGCGCAAGGAACTGCTGCTGCATTTCGGTGGCCAGCAGGAAATCCGTAAGGCCAGCGTTGAAGACCTGCAGCGGGTTCCCGGCATCAGCCGGCAGCTCGCCGAGACAATATACGAACACCTGCATAGTGCATAACCGCGGGATTTGTAGGGTAGAATCACCCAAAAATGGACGTCCCATCCTGATGACTCTGGCCAACTTCTTCACGTTCCTGCGAGTACTGCTGATTCCGGTATTTATGGGCGTGTATTACATGGAGCTGCCCTGGTACTACCCATTGGCGGCGGCGATCTTCGCGCTGGCATGTCTCACTGACTGGCTCGATGGACACATGGCGCGGCGGCTGAACCAGTGCTCGCGTTTCGGCGCCTTTCTGGATCCTGTTGCCGACAAATTGCTCGTGACGATTTCACTCGTGATGCTTGCCTCGAGTTACACGACGCCGCTCTATATTATTCCCGCATCAATCATCGTTGCGCGCGAGGTCCTAGTGTCGGCCTTGCGCGAATGGATGGCGGAGAATCGCCAGCGCGATGCAGTAGCGGTAGGGATGATTGGCAAAGTCAAAACTACTGTGCAGATGATCGCATTGATCGTATTGCTGACGACTGACACCAATGGACCGGTGCTGTTGTGGGGCCTTGGTTTGCTGTTGGTAAATGCGGCCGCGGCATTGACAGTCTGGTCAATGGCAATCTATCTGCGCAATGCCTGGCCGCACCTGAAAAGCGGCCTTAAATGAGCGCTTTTTTGGCTGCTTCTGTGGCTTGACATTAACTCTCAGCAGATTAGAATGGCGCCCTCTTTAAGCCCGGATCCACTGCTGTTTTAGTTCGACGGCACCGGGTGAATCCAGATCACGAACATCAGTTCAGGGTCTGCGATTGGCAAGTAACAAATTGGCAAAACGCGGGAATAGCTCAGTTGGTAGAGCACGACCTTGCCAAGGTCGGGGTCGCGAGTTCGAGTCTCGTTTCCCGCTCCAATTTGCTGGTTTGAATCTGTCTGATCAAGCCGTCAGGTTGCCCCTGATTTGTTTCGGACTTTTTAGACCTGAATGCAAAGCATTCAGGCGCTAGCGCAAGTTAGACCTGAAGAGCATCCAGGCGCTAGCGCAAAGTTCGCAGCACAACAGGGTTTCGTTAGGCTGGATGGCAGAGTGGCCATGCAGTGGACTGCAACTCCACGTACGCCGGTTCGATTCCGACTCCAGCCTCCATTATTGATTTGTCCCTTGTGCTACTTGCTTGTTTCAGGCGCGCACAGTGGGACTGTTTCCTTCGAGCGCCGCGGGCGCTTCAATCTTGGCACAGTCGTGATTCACTGCCTTGCACAGGCGCGAATCGTAAAGCTGCTGCCTTCGAGCTCTGCAGACGCCTGCAATCCGCTGCCAATCCTCCAGGTACGGCTGTCCTTTCGCTGAGTCCTCGTTGCCTCGCCAATCCTTTTTCTATGCCCTCATCCTTGCGCCACTTATAATGTGCGCGACTGCCCGGATGGTGAAATTGGTAGACACAAGGGACTTAAAATCCCTCGGCTTAATTGCTGTGCCGGTTCGACCCCGGCTCCGGGCACCATGAACTTTTGGGTTCGTTGAACCTTGTGGATGTGGCATGGCAGATAGTCTCGACAATACAAGGGACCGGGCGGCGCCCGATTATGTGAACGCGCTGCTGACGGAAGGTTCTTCGCCTCAGCACCTGATGGATTACCTCAATCGCCAGATGGTGCCCGTGCCGCATTTCACGCCGCCGTCGCCGCGTGGCGACAAGGTGTGCCAAATTCCTGCCGACTGTAGCGAGGAAAGCGCGCATGAGTTCCGCAGCGCGGGCGTGCTGATGCAGGCGCTTGCCGCGGAGGCGCGCGCGTGGAGCGAGAAGCTGCCGCCCGAATATCGGCCTGCTATAGTCGCGATCCTGCACGGCGGTTTGCAAATCGAGGTGCGCACCCTCGCACAGGTGAGCTTCGACGGCATTCGCATCGAAGGACTCATGGGCGACAGCCCTTGTTCCTTGTTGGCGCATCAGGGCACGGTACAGCTGGTCTGCCACGCCGTGCTCGTCAATGAAGACGACCCTGAAGAGCATCATCCGATCGGATTCATCTGGCCGGACAGGGACGAGCAGGTTTAGGGCGGCAGCGATGACAACACTCAGCGTCAACTTGAACAAGCTCGCCTTGCTGCGCAATTCACGCGGCCATAACTATCCCGACCTCCTGTTATTTGCCGAACGCTTCATAGCGCTTGGCGTCAAGGGCATCACGATCCATCCGCGCCCCGACGAACGTCACATCCGCCGGCAGGATGCTTATGACCTTGCGGCCGTGCTGCGCAAACACCCCGATGTTGAATTCAATATAGAAGGCTATCCCTCGTCACAGTTCCTGCAATTGATCGCCGAGGTGCGTCCCCACCAGTGCACACTCGTGCCTGATGCCGATGCGCAGTTAACGTCGGATCATGGCTGGGACTGCGAGGCACACCAGTCGTTTCTGGTCGAGACGGTCGCCGGCCTCAAGACACTCGGCGTGCGCGCCGCGGTATTTCTCGATCCTGATCCGCGGCAGACTGACGCAGCCGCACGTACCGGCGCCGATCGCATCGAACTCTACACAGAGGCCTTTGCTCGCAGTTACGGCACGCCGACGGCTGCTGCAGAATTCCAGCGCTACAGCGATACCGCGCGGGCCGCGCGCGAGGCGGGGCTCGGACTCAATGCAGGACACGACCTGAACCTGCGCAATCTCGCGCAATTTCTGACGATCCCGGGGATACTCGAAGTGTCGATAGGACATGCATTGACGGTTGAATGCATCGAACAGGGAATGGATAAGGTCGTCGCGCGCTATCTTGCAATCTGCGCCGCAGCTACCTGAGCGCGACAGGATTACTGGCGTTCAGTGCGCAGATTGGTTTCGACGCGAATGCGCCATGTCCCATTAACGGGCACCAGCAATACTTCCTTCAAGGTTCGATCCGCGTAGGTAGCGGACCGGTAGTTCAACCAGAAACGCACGAAACGCATGCCATCCTGTGCTTCATTATTGAACTCTGGCAGGTCGACGCTAATGACGAGATCCTGGGCATTGCCAATCACATTGCGGCGCTGCTCTTCCCAGGCGCTCCGTGTAAGTCCTTGCGGCGGTACGAAGCTGTCATCGTAACTCTCGAGGTATGCATCCACGTCGCGGCTTTGCCAGTGTTGCGCCCAGTCCGCGAGAAATGCCTCGACTGACATCGTAGGGCCGGCTTCGACAAGCCCTGCGTCCAGCGGCTGCAGCTGCACCTCGGGCGTGGCTTCCAGCCCGGCCGCCACGGAAACGATGCTCGTGTCGGCCGACTCGTCCGTTGCGATAGCTGCGTCAGGGCTGAGCGCAGTCTCGGTCGAATCGAGCGCAGCCTCGACAATTTCGCTGGACGTTTCCTGCGTGACGTCGTCTGTCGATTCTGGCGCATCCGCAATCACAGCTGGCGCGGCCACGTCCGCGGGCACTGAGGTTGAAACTCCTTCCGCGGATGGGGATTTAAAGAAAAACCAGGCTCCGATGCCACCCAGCAGTACGAGCGCGAGGATAACCAGCAGGGCTGGAATCGAATTCGGACGCGCACCGGCGTACTTCAGCGGAGGCCGTGGTTTTGCATCGGATGCCGTTTCAGCATTCCCGCGCTCGATTATTTCGGTACCTGTCGTGCCCTGGTTGAGGCGCGCATGGAGGATGCCTGGATGCCCCTGCGTCTCCTGGTAGAGCTGTTGCTGCTCTTTTTCACCCATGGACTTCATGTCGGCACCTTGCGACTGCCAGTACGCCTGGCAGAAGTCGAGCGTCTGCTCGGGCGTCAGGTAGGTCAGGGAAATGCTCTGGCTTAGAAACTGGGCGACGGCGCGTAGCGCCGGTGTCGCCAGCGTTGCATCAAGTTCTTCGTTGCCGCAAAGAATGACGCGGATCAGGGCCTGCGACTGGTTCTGGACATTGCACAACATGCGGACCGCGCTGAAGGTCTGCGGGTCGAGCAGATGCGCGTCGTCAAAGATGAGTACGAGGGGCTTCGGATTTGCCTGTCGAATCAGATGCGCAGTGAGCGTGCGCGTGAAATTGCTGGAGGCAACCAGACCAAGGCTGCCGAGAACGTCGTTCTGCAGTTCGGTCGCGTTTGCGGGCGGCTTGAGGAAGAGTACGACGGGCTGACCCTTGTCCTGTAACTCGTGACGCAGCTGGGTACATAGCGCAGTCTTACCGGCGCCGCTCTTGCCGGTGAGTTTAACGATTCCTTCATTGACCTCCAGGTCGGTCAATATGCCCTGAATAATGTCCTGGTATGGGCTCAGACGCAGATACATCGTGCGGTTCCATGGCTTGGCGCGCCAGGCGGGGAAAAAACGAGCTTACAACCCGAGCCAGTAGACTGCCAGCAAGGTAAGCGCACTGGCGGCGACGCAGGACATGACGAGTGTCAGCCAGTTAGGTCCGTTGCGCATGGACCGCTGTGTGTAGTTTTCATGGATACGCGCGTCTTCGGTATCTTCGACCGCGCGGCCGACATGCAAGTGGGTGATCTTTGTATCGCCTCGGCCATAAGCCACGAGCAGCGCCTTGTGACAAAGTATGTTAATGATACGGGGAATACCCGCACTGGCCTTGAATACTTCCTGGATGGCTTTAGGGCTGAACAGGTTGACGCCGGGAAACCCGGAGCGGGCCAGACGATGGTTGATGTAGCTCGTCACTTCTTCTTCAGTCAGCGTGGGCAGGACGTAAGAGAAGGTGATCCGCTGCTTGAGCTGGCGCAGGGAGTCGCGGTTCAACAGGTCGTTCAACTCCGGCTGGCCGAATAACACGACCTGCAGCAGTTTCTCTGCCTCGGTTTCCAGGTTGGTCAAGAGGCGCAGCGCTTCGATGCTTTCCTCCGGCATCGCCTGCGCTTCATCCAGCAGGAATACGACCTGCTTGCCGGCCTGCTTGATGCTCATCAACTGCGTATTGATCTGTCCGAGGATATGGTGGCGGCCCTTTTCCGGAGAGACGGGAAGGTTGAGCTCTTCCGCCAACGCCAGCATCAGGCCGTCGGGAGTAAGGAAGGGATTGGGGATATAAGCAGAAACGAACTGGTCGCTGAGCGTATTCAACAGGCGGCGGCAGAGCAGGGTCTTGCCAGTACCAACTTCACCCGTGATCTTAATGAAGCCTTCGCCGCTTTCCAGTGCCAGCTGGATGACTTCCAGAGCCTGATGGTGCCCGTCGAGGTCAATGAAAAAATCTGTGTTCGGTGTCAGCGTGAACGGCAACTCACGCATGCCGAAAAATTCCAGATACATATTGTTAGCAGCCTGTTGTGGTGCGGCTTGCCACTGTCTTAAATGACCTTGTGGCCTTATCCTTATGCTGGTTTGCCCCAGATTGAAATAGTAGTGGCACAACACCATTCATGAAATAGGAATATTTCCTTGTTTCAGGCATTTACGGAGGGAAACGATGTCCTTTTCTAAAAAAGATACGCTCGTCACAGCCGCTGAGGCGCTGCCCGATCGGGTGACCCCTATGGTCTTTGCTCCGGTACATTACGTCAACGGAAATTCCCTGATTGGACCCTTTCCGGATCAGTTCGAACGGGCAATCTTCGGCCTGGGCTGCTTCTGGGGTGCAGAGCGTCTGTTGTGGCAGTTGCCGGGCGTCTACAGCACCGCTGTTGGCTATGCGGGCGGCTATACGACTCATCCGACATACCAGGACGTATGCAGCGGCCAGACCGGACACGCGGAGGTCGTGCTCGTCGTCTTTGACCCCGCCATCATCAGCTACCGCCACTTACTAAAAGTGTTTTGGGAGGCGCACAACCCGACGCAGGGCATGCGTCAGGGCAACGATCAGGGCACGCAATACCGCTCGGCTATATACACAACGATACCCGCGCAGGCAGCGATCGCGGAGGTCTCGCGCGCCGATTACCAGAGCGCGCTCGACACTGCCGGGGCGGCGCGCATCACGACCGAGATCAAGCCCGCCGGCCCCTTCTTTTATGCGGAGGGCTACCACCAGCAGTACCTGGCGAAGAATCCGGGCGGCTACTGCGGCCTGAAGGGAACGGGCGTACAATGCCCCGCATGAGTGTGGTTGAAAAAGCAGGAAAAGTCGTTCAGGGCGGCAGTGACAAACTGATCGTGGCCATCTCCTCGCGGGCGCTATTTAACCTCGACGATAGTCACAAGGTTTACGAAGAGCAGGGCATTGACGCCTACCGCCAGTACCAGATCGACCACGAGGACGAAACCCTGGAGCCAGGGGACGCTTTCCACCTGGTCAAGAAGCTGCTGCACATCAACCAGCTGCTGCAGCAACAACGTGTGGAAGTGATCCTGCTGTCGCGCAACACGGCCGATACCGGGCTGCGCATCTTCAACTCCATTGAGCATCACGGCCTGAGTATCAGCAAGGCGGCGTTCTGTGGCGGTTCGAGCCCGTATCGATACATCAGCGCCTTCAACAGCCACCTGTTTTTGTCCACAAACGGGCAGGACGTGCGTGAAGCGCTGGAAAACAATATCGCGGCTGCGACCATCATGCCTTCGAAGGCCGCCAATACCGCGGACTTCAAATTACGCTTCGCGTTCGATGGCGATGCCGTGCTCTTCTCCGACGAGGCCGAGCGTGTCTACAAAACACGTGGACTCGACGAGTTCACGCGGAGCGAACGTGCTTCAGCCAAGAGTCCGCTCAGCGGCGGCCCCTTCAAGCCCTTCCTGGCAGCGTTGCAGCGCCTTCAAAAAGAATTCCCAGACGCGAGCTCCCCGATCCGTACCTGTCTAGTCACGGCGCGTGCCGCGCCTGCCCACGAAAGAGTAGTCAGGACGCTGCGTGCCTGGGACATCAAGATCGACGAATCACTGTTCCTGGGCGGGCAGGACAAGGGCGCATTTCTGCGCGCCTATGAAGCGGACGTATTCTTCGATGACCAACCGGGTCACTGTGAATCGGCGCGCGAGCATGTCGCTACCTGCCATGTGCCCACGGGCATCGCCAACATCCTTCCCGACTGAGCAGCCTGCGAAAGATCCCGGCGGTGTTTAACTAACAGCAGAGACTAGTGTGTCCGGATGAATATCCAGCAGCTCCGCTTTATCGACGCCATAGTTGCGTCCGACCTCAATATTTCCCGCGCGGCCGCAGTCCTGTTTACCTCCCAGCCGGGAATCAGCAAGCAAATACGCCTGCTCGAGGAAGAACTCGGCGTCGAAATTTTCCAGCGTAACGGCAAGCAGCTAAAGAGCCTGACACCGGCCGGCGAGCGCATCGTGCAGAGTGCCCGTGAAGTGCTGCAGAAACTGAACGGGATTCGCGCCATTGCCGACGAATTCACCGATGAGCACAAGGGCAGCCTGAGCATCGCGACAACACATACGCAGTCACGCTACATGCTGCCGCCGGTTATCCAGGCCTTCATCAAACGCTACCCCGATGTCGCGCTTCACATGCATCAGGGCACGCCGATGCAGATTTCGGAACTGGCTGCCCGTGGTGCGGCTGATTTCGCCATTGCTACCGAAGCGCTCGAGCTTTTTCATGACCTGGTAATGATGCCCTGCTTCCAGTGGAATCGCTCGGTGCTTGTTCCGAAAGGACACGCGTTAGCCGACTTGCGCAAACTCACGCTGGAAGCCCTCGCCGAATTTCCGATCGTAACCTATGTGTCGGGATTCACTGGCCGCTCAAAACTCGATCTTGCCTTTCAGGCAGCAGGGCTGCAGCCCCGCGTCGTATTTACGGCGAGCGATGCCGACGTCATCAAGACCTATGTGCGCCTCGGTCTCGGCGTCGGCATCATTGCGAGCATGGCGGTGGAACCGCAGCGTGATACCGATCTTCTCGCGCTCGACGCTTCGCACCTGTTCGAATGGAGTACGACCAGCCTTGGCTTCCGCAAGGAAACCTGGCTACGCGGATATATGTATGACTTCATCGAAATGTTTGCGCCGCATTTGACGCGCGACCTGATCAAGCGCTTCGTCGATGCCGACGACAAACCCGGCCGGGAAAAGCTCGCTGCGCAACTGGCGCTCCCACGCCTGCACCAGCCGTAACTGATCTTGCGTTGCAAGCGGACGGCGCCGCAGAGAGAATGCACCCTATTCATCGTTGGAGCGCAGTCATGGACATCGTTTGTCTCGACCTTGAGGGAGTGCTGATTCCCGAAATCTGGATCAAGTTTGCCGAAAAAACCGGCATCGCCGAACTGCGCGTGACGACGCGCGAAGTCGCAGACTACGACCTGCTGATGAAGCAACGTATCCGCATCCTCGCAGAGCACAAGCTAGGGCTCAAGGAAATCCAGAACGTCGTCGCTACCGTCGAACCTCTGCCAGGTGCGGTAGCATTCATGCAGTGGTTACGTCAGCATTTCCAGGTCGCGATACTTTCGGACACCTATTACGAATTTGTCATGCCGCTGATACGGCAGCTCGGCTCCCCTATGCTACTGTGCCATAAGCTTGAGGTGGACTCACAGGGAAGGGTGGTGGACTACATCCTGAGGCAGAAGGATCCCAAGCGCCAGGCCGTGAAAGCGTTTCACGCGCTGAATTACCGCGTGTTTGCTGCAGGGGATTCGTACAATGATACAAGCATGCTTGCAGAGGCCGATGCCGGCTTCCTGTTCCATGCTCCCGACAATGTCATCGCCGAGTTCCCGCAATTTCCCGCGATGCATACCTACGAGGAATTGAAAGAGGTATTACTGCGCAGCAGTCAGCGTACCGCGAGCTGAGCGTCGTCAGCCGCTGCGAGAAGCATTGCCAGCGAGCGCAACACCCGCGCCGTTGCGCCCCATACATGGTGATCGTCCAGGTCGAAGTACCAGAATTGGCGGCTGCTACCCCCGTCCGACATCGAGCGGGTGTTGTATGACATCGGATTGAGCGCGAGCGCCGCGGGACATTCAATAACTTCGGCGACTTCTCCAGGGTCCGGCTGCCAGCGCGGCATCGCATCCAGCCAGCCGACGACCGGCGTGACGTCAAAGCCGGATGCCGCCACATGGATCACCGGCAACCGGCCGAGTAGTACGACTTGCGTCGGTTCCAGGCCAATTTCTTCCTGGGCTTCCCGCAGTGCCGCGGCCTCCACGGTCTCCTCATGATGCACGCGGCCGCCTGGCAAGCTGATTTGGCCGGCATGGCGTGACAGCCCCTCGCTACGCCGGGTAAGAATGATCACCGGGGGGGTGCCGGAGCCGCACAGTAGTACCAGCACAGCCGCATGGGCTGCAGCGGAAGGGATTGTTTCGACAGGCCGCTGCGCCAGCAGTAGAGAACGAATATGGTCCGGCTCGAGCTTCACGGTTGCTGCAGGTTTTTAATGAAGATCGAAATCTTGTCGAAAGTTTCCTGATACTCCTCATCGCCAACCGAATCAGCGACGATACCGCCGCCTCCCCAGCAGTGAATCTTGTCGCCGCTGCGCACCAGCGTTCTGATCGCAATGTTGCTGTCCATGTTGCCGCCATGGTCGATGTACCCAATAACGCCGCAATAGACCGAGCGCCGGCTAGTTTCGAGTTCATTGACGATCTCCATCGCCCGCAGCTTCGGTGTGCCTGTAATCGACCCACCGGGGAAACATGCCTCCATCAAACTGAAAACATCGCGAGCGTCAGTGAGCTTGCCCTTGATCGTGCTGACGAGGTGATGCACGTTGGTGAAGCTCTGGGTTTCGAACAGGTTCTCCACACTGACTGAGCCGGTCGCGCAGACGCGGCCAAGGTCGTTGCGCAGCAGGTCGACGATCATCAGGTTCTCTGCGCGGTCCTTGTCGCTTCCTTCGAGATCGAGGCGATTCGCTACGTCGTGCAGCGGCTCCGAGCTGCGTGGCCTTGTTCCCTTGATTGGCTGCGTCAACACGTCGCGGTTGTGCACGCGCAGGAAACGCTCCGGTGAGAAACTCATGACAGCGCTCTCGGCGTCCTGCAGGTAGGCCGCGAATGGAGCATTCACCCTGGCCTGCAGATGCTGCCAGGCCTGCCAGCTATCGCCCCCGCACACCGCCGTAAAGCACTGCGCCAGGTTTACCTGGTAACAATCGCCGGCATGGATGTAGTCGATGATGCGCTGGAAGCGGCTGATGTATTCGGCTTTGGAAAAGTTCGACTCGAAGGGATTGTGCAAGCGGAAAGGCCGTGGCTCTGCGACCGTCGTCGTCCCAAGCAGCGCAAGTAGTTGCTGCTGGCGTGCCGTATCAACATCGCGGCACACCAGCACGGTACGTGAGGTGTGATGGTCGAGGATGACGGCCCAGTCATAGATGCCGACGAGCATGTCCGGCAGGCCGAGAGCCGGTTTGCCAGAGTGATCGATGCGGTTCGGCGCATGCAGCAACTCATAACCAAAATAGCCGATGGCGCCGCCGGTGAAGGGCAAGTCATCATGCGTGGCAACGTCGACATCGATCGGACAGTGCTGTTCCAGCACTGCAAAAGGATCGCCAGTCGTGCTGACTTGCGTAGTACCCTCATGCATGGTGACGAGCGTGCGCCCAT
>JBEGWB010000164.1:0-6158 GCA_041178065.1 Pseudomonadota bacterium
GTTGCTGCCAATACGTGATCGCAAACGCGTGATGAAGTTACTCATGGCCCGCATGCAACGCGATGCAACGCAGTCCGGTCAGCCTGAAGGGAGGGAGTGAGCTCATGCACGCCGCGCGTAAACAGAAACTGATGATCGTATTCGCAATCCTGCTCGGCTCCGCCGCGACAGTGTCCTTGCTGCTATTCGCCTTCAACCAGGGCCTGAACGTGTTCCTCACGCCGACCGAGATCGCCGAAGGCAAGGCGGGGGACAGGCAGAACATCCGCATCGGGGGCATGGTGAAGGAAGGCAGCCTCAAGCAGGGGCTCGAAGGGACACGCATCGAATTCATCACGACTGACTACAATGTCGACGTTCCGGTTGCGTATACCGGCGTGCTGCCGGACCTGTTTCGTGAAGGCCAGGGAGTAGTCGCCGAAGGCTACATCGACGAGAGCGGCGTGTTCCAGGCGCGCCAGATTCTGGCGAAGCATGATGAGAACTACATGTCCGCTGAAGTAAAGGCAGCGCTTGATGCGGCGGCTCAAAAAAATCCCGCACCGGTACCCCAGCAATGATTCCCACCCTGGCAGTTTCGCGGTAGGGCAGCAGCAATGATCGCACCTGGCAATTTCGCAATGAGGCAGCAGCAGTGATTCCTGAACTTGGCAATTTCGCAGTGATGCTCGCGCTCGGTCTCGCCGTGCTCCAGGCCGTCGTGCCAATGACGGGCACCGTGACGGGTAACCAGTTGTGGATGAGCCTGTGCCGTCCGCTGAGCTCTGGCATCTGGGTATTCATGGTGCTGAGCTTCGCCTGCCTGGCGTATGCATTCCTGCACGACGATTTCTCCGTGACCTACGTGGCGCGAAACTCCAATAGCCTGCTGCCGGTGTATTACAAATTCGCCGCGGTGTGGGGGGCGCACGAAGGGTCGCTGCTGTTGTGGATACTGATCCTGTCGAGCTGGGCTTACGCCGTGAGCTTGCTCAGCCGCAATCTGCCGCTCGACATCCTGGCGCGCGTGTTGTCGGTCATGGGCTTGATCCAGGTCGGCTTCATGGCCTTCCTGTTGTTTACCTCCAATCCGTTCGAGCGAGTCCTGCTGAATACCCCCGCCGAGGGCGCCGACCTCAATCCACTACTGCAGGACTTTGGCCTCATCGTGCATCCGCCATTGCTGTACATGGGCTACGTCGGTTTTTCCGTCGCGTTCTCATTCGCAATCGCTGCGCTGCTCACAGGCCGTCTGGATGCTGCATGGGCACGCTGGACGCGGCCCTGGACGAACGCGGCCTGGGCCTTCCTGACCGTCGGCATCGCGCTCGGCAGCTGGTGGGCCTACTACGAACTCGGCTGGGGCGGCTGGTGGTTCTGGGACCCGGTTGAAAACGTATCCTTCATGCCCTGGCTCGTCGGCACGGCGCTGATCCATTCGCTCGCCGTTACCGAAAAGCGCGGCGTATTCAAGAGCTGGACGGTGCTGCTCGCAATCGCCGCATTTTCGTTGAGCCTGCTCGGCGCCTTCATCGTCCGCTCCGGCGTCATTACGTCGGTGCATGCATTCGCGGTCGATCCCGAGCGCGGCATGGTGCTGCTCGCCTTGCTGCTGATCATCATCGGCGGTTCGCTGTTCCTGTATGCGCTGCGTGCGCCGGTGGTCAAGGGTGTGTCGTCCTACGAAGCAAACTCGCGCGAAGTGTTCCTGCTGATCAACAACATCCTGCTTGTTGTTTCCATGGCGATGATCCTGCTCGGCACCTTGTTCCCGCTGATCCATGAGGCCATTTACGGTGAAGCAAACCGCGTATCCGTGGGGCCGCCGTACTTCAATACCCTGTTCCTGCCGCTAATGGGATTGCTGTGCGTCGCGCTGAGTATTGGGACGTTCTCGCGCTGGAAAAAGACTTCGTTTGCGCATCTTAAAGAGCAGAGCGGCAAGGCGCTGCTGGCTGCCGTTGCCCTTGGCATCGTCATTCCGCTGCTCGTCACGCGCGAAGTGAATTTCGGCGCGATGCTGGCGCTGGTTCTCGCTTTGGGTATCGTGTTCTGCATTGCGCGCGATCTCTGGGACAAGACTGCAAACAAGGCCAGTCGCTTGAGTGGCCTGCGCAGCCTGGGTTTGAGCTACTGGGGCATGCAACTCGCACACTTCGGTTTCGCGGTTATCGTTTGCGGGGTCTGCCTGACGAGTAACTACAGCGTCGAGCAGGACGTGCGTATGGCGCCGGGCGAGAGCGTTGCGATTGGCAACTATGAATTCACCTTCGAAGGCGTCGAGGAGCGCCAGGGGCCGAATTTTGTCGCTGAGTCCGCGACCATCCAGGTTACAAGCAAGGGCTCCCCCTACCTGACGATGCATCCCGAAAAGCGCCTCTACACGGCGCGGGGTGACGTGCAGACCGAGGCCGATATCGACGTTGGCTTCTTCCGCGACCTGTTCACAGCACTTGGCGACGATCGCGGCGACGGCGCCTGGGTCGTGCGTATTCACTACAAGCCCTTCGTGTTCTGGATCTGGCTTGGCGCCTTCATGATGGCGGCGGGCGGCGTTACGGCCATTCTCGACCGGCGTTATCGCACGAAAAAGGTTACGGTGACTGATGCCGCTCCAGGGGCGAGCCCACTGCGTCCGGAGGCTGCGTAACCCCATGAGCAATCGTGCAAAGCTGTTCATCCCGGCAGTGTTTTTCGTAACGATGCTCGGCCTGCTGTTCTACGGTCTCGGCAGGGACCCCAACCAGGTGCCGTCGGCCCTGGTTAACCGTCCACTGCCCGTGTTCAGCGAGCCAGATCTGTTCGATCCCTCGAAGACCATCAGCTCGGAGCAGTTGCGCGGCGGCATCTTTCTCGTGAACGTCTGGGGCACCTGGTGTGCGCCTTGCCATTACGAACATCCCTATCTCGTCGAGATCAGCGAGCGAGAGCCGGAACTTACCTTCGTTGGTGTTAATTACGAGGATGACGTGAAGGCCGCGCGTGAGTTTCTCGAAGAACGCGGCAATCCGTACAAAATCAATCTGACGGACGTGGACGGCAGCCTGGGCATCGACTTCGGTGTTTCTGGTGCGCCGGAAACCTTCATTGTCGACAGCAGCGGTACGATTCGCTATCGCCATGTCGGGCCCATCGACAACGCGGTCTGGGCTGAAACCATCGAACCCGTACTGGCGCAAATTCAATGATCCGCCGTCTCCGTCAACTGCTGCCCATGCTGCTATTGCTCCTTGCCGCGACGCATGTCCGCGCTGCAATCGAGGAACTCGAATTCGCCAGTGAGGAAGAGGAAGCGCGCTATAACAAGCTCATTGACGAGATGCGCTGCCCGAAATGTCTGAACGCGAACCTGTCGGGCTCCGACGCGCCAATCGCCGCGGACCTGCGTGCCGAGATCAAGGAGCAGTTGCAGGAAGGCCGCAGTGACGACGACATCATCGAATTCATGACTGCGCGCTACGGCGAGTTCATCCTGTACCGGCCACGGCTTAGCGCGAGCACCGTTCTGCTATGGTTCGGTCCCCTGGCATTGTTGCTGGGCGGGTTTTTCATCGTGCGCCGTATGCTCGCCGCGGCGCGCGCCTCCATCGTTGATGCAACACTGAGTCCTGAAGAACAGCAGCGCCTGCACGCGATGCTGAAGGACGGCAAGGAATCCTGATGACTGCGTTGTGGCCGTACCTGATTCTGTTGTGTATTGTTGCGGCTGCATTCGTACTGGTGCCCCTGTTGCGTTATCGCGATACCGCGGCGCGGTCTGTACTTGACCAGCGCCGCGAGAAAAACCGGGAAGTATTTCGTCAGCGTGAGGCGGAACTTGCACAGGACCTGCAGCAAGGCCTCGTCGGCGAGGACGAACACGCGCGGCTGCTGACCGAGCTGCAGCGCTCCTTCATGCTCGACATGCAGGCGCTCGACAGACAGCAGACCCAGGGTACCTGGTCCGGCGGCAAACCCGTGTTGCTGGTGCTGGCCTTGCTGGTTCCGGTTGCCGGACTGCTGTTCTACCGCAGCTGGGGGGCGGCGCCTGATCTGGAATTGCCGCAGTTGATGGCGCAGCTCGGCTCCGCGCAAACCGAAGACGAACGCAAGGCCCGCTTCGCGGAACTTGCGGAGTTCCTTCAGCAACGAATGGAGCGGCGGCCCGAAGACGTGCAGAACGGCTATACGCTGGGCCTGCTTTACCTTCAGCTCGAGCAGTTCCCCGAAGCAATCACAACCTTTGAAGCCCTGCTTGAACAGGTCGAGGCTGGGCAGGATCGTGCGACGATCCTTGGCCAGCTGGCCCAGGCGCGTTACTTGCGCGACGATTCGCAGCTATCGCCGGCGACGCAGGAAGCCATCGATGAGGCACTGCGCCTCAATCCCAACGAGTACGCCATCATGGGGCTTCTGGCGATCGACTCGCTGCTGAAGGAAGATTTCGCCGCCGCGCTCGGCTACTGGCGCCGCCAGCTGTCGTCGGCGACCCCCGGTTCGCAGGACGCGGAGACCGTACGCCAGCGCATCGCCTTGCTGGAAGACTACCTGCCTGACGAACCAGCGGCCGCGGTGGATACGACGCAACAGGTAACCGTTGTAATCGACATCGCCCCAGAGCTGGCGGCCCAGGTTGAGGAAGGGATGAAGCTGTTCGTTTACGCGCGCAATCCTGCGATGCCGGCGCCGATCGCTGCGCAAAACCTGGACCTGCCGGCGGAATTTCCCGTCACCGTGATGCTCGACAACTCGAACTCGATGATGGGTATAACGCTCGAAAGCGTTCCCGAGCTCATCGTCGGTGCGCGCTTGTCAGGCTCCGGGAATCCCATCGCCCAGAGCGGCGACCTGCAAACCCTGTCCGAACCATTCAAGCTGGCGGAACGCAGCACTCCGCTGGAACTCGTGATCGACACAGTCGTTCCCTGATCGCGGGGGAACTGCTGGAAATGTCCCCAGGAAAAACATGTCTGCCGGCAGATTCAGCGCATTGCGTTCCGCGCTCAGCAATCGCAATTTCGCCATCTATATCAGCGGCAACTGCCTGTCTCTGATCGGCTTCTGGATGCAGCGTCTCGCTGTAGCGTGGCTGACCTGGGAAATCTCACACTCCGAATTCTGGGTAGGGGCCGTGGCGTTCGCGGAGATCTGCCCACTGATCTTTGTTGGTCCTTTCTTTGGCGTCTGGGCTGACCGTTTCGACCGCCGCACACTCGCCGTCGTCTTGCAGACGTTGATGATGCTGCAGTCGCTGCTGCTGTACTGCGCGATCCAGTTCGACATGCTGACCATCGCCTTGCTGTTCTCGCTTACGTTGAGCGAAGGCGTGATCCAGGCGGCCTATCAGCCGGTGCGGCTCGCGCTCATTCCAAGCCTCGTGCGCAAGAGCGATCTTATTTCGGCTGCCGCGTTTACCGCCGTGAACTTCAACGTGGCGCGCTTCGTCGGCCCGGCCATCGCCGGCGTCGTTATCACGCTGTATAGCCCGGCCTGGGCCGTGCTGTTCAATGCCATTACCTACGGTGTGATCACCGTCGCCTGGTATTTCATCCGCCTGCCGCCACTGGAGCACGAGCCCTTGCCAACGCAGGGGCTCGCGCGCGACATGCATGCCGGCGCCAGATATATCCTCGAACGCCCGGCGCTGCTGGCGATGTTTTTGCTTCTGACCATCAACGCCTTGTTCGCGCGGCCGCTGACCTATCTGCTGTCAGCCTTCGTCGGCGCGGTGTACAAGGCCGGCCCGGAGACACTGGCGATCCTCACCTCGTCGGTCGGCGTAGGCGCGGTGCTGGCCGGACTCAAGCTGTCGATGGATGGGCAGACACGTGGACTGGTTCGCAGCATTCTCATCAATGCCTTGCTGACGACGCTCGCGCTGGCGGGCTTCGCAGTTACGACGCATCTGTGGCTTGGCGCCGCGCTAATCCTGCTGTTCGGGTACTCGATCACCTCGGTCACGGTTGCCGCGCAAACGCTCGTGCAGAACAGTGTCGATGACAACATGCGGGGCAGGGTACTGAGCCTTTGGGTCGCCTTCACGCGCGGCGCGCCGGCCGTCGGGGTTTTCGTAATCGGCTGGGTGGCTCACTACACAGGGCTGATGTGGCCGAACGTCGTCGCGGCAATCCTGTGCCTCCTGGGCTTCGTGCTGATGCTGAAAAAGCGTCGCGAAATGCGCCAGTTTTTCGAGTCGGACT